>JAJZUM010000214.1 GCA_021848605.1 Pseudomonadota bacterium
AAATCCTGCGCCTCCGACAAACACCCAATCTTCATCAACAATGATCATTTTGCGATGGTCGCGCAGTAATCCCTTGAATGGGCGCATCCAACTCCAGGGATTATATTCAGCAAGTCGTACCCCGCCATGGAGAAGACGTTTACGATCGGGTACCTTGAACCCAAGGCTGCCGAGGCTATCAAAGCACAGTCGCACATCGATACCTTGCGCTGCTGCATAAAGCAAATGATCAATCATTTGATGCAGAAGTTGTCCTGACTCCACCAGATAAATTTCGATCCAGATACGATGGCGTGCATTTCTCAGGCAGGTGAATATTTCAGGGAAGAACTGGTCGCCATTAATATGAAGCTTGCACAAACCCATGCCCACCCATCCATCACCACGAAATGGCTCTGAATGCCAAACGGGATGCAAAGGTTCAAGTACGGGTCCGTCCATGTTACTTACATGACCATGCCAGGCATCATGACATGTGATGATGTGTTCGAAAGTCCAGCATGATGGTGCTGCATGTGCATCAGATGTGGGCCAAGGAAAGTCCACAAGCCCCCAACAATCAGCAGTGTTCCTGAAACCTGGCGTACAGGATAACGTCGCATGTACTCCTGGAGTTTTTTCAGAAAAAAACTGCTCAGCAGCATACTAGGGAGTGTTCCTGCTCCAAAAGCCAGCATACATAAAGCACTGCTGCTTGCTGAAGCTGTTGTTGCACTCAAAATCAGGGCTGAATAAACCAGGCCACAGGGCAGAAAACCCCAAACCATTCCCGCAGCATAGGCGGAAGGTACTGTTTTGATCGGCAACAGGCGTCGACTAAGGGGTTGGACCCTTTTCCATATCCACATGCCCGCCTTTTCAAGAACGAGCAAGGCATGGGACCAGCCTGCCATATAAAGTCCCATGAACACAAGCATCACTGCTGCCAATGTCCGCAAGATCAGCCACATATGAAATGATGCTGGCAGTACCGTCATACTAAGCAGTCCCGCTACAGCGCCCAGAAACATGTACGTACTCAGTCTTCCGGCATGATAAGCAAGGATGCCGAGGAACGGGTTCTTCAGGCGATCACTGGCTCCAAAAGCAGCCAATAGTCCACCACACATGCCAATACAATGACCAGAACCTAAAAAACCAGACAACAAGGACGCCATCAAGATAGGAAGGATCATGGACATATGAATCATTCCGGCGTGTTCCGAACTGTTTGTCTCTTTTTGCGTTGTTCCTCCTTGTCATCCTGAATCAGCCGCCAGGAAGAACCTTCAAGGTCCTCATACTGACCGCTATTAATGGCCCAAAGCAATGCCCAAATGGCAAAACCAAGAACGATCAGACTGAGTGGAATCAGGAAGTAGATGGCTCCCACAATGCATATCTCTAATGGTCATGAGCAATCATCATATCAAGGCTCTTGAACATGCAGCAAGTCATTAACCTTTAAACACGTGCCTTTACATTCCTCATCCTGGTTGCTGACAGAATGTGGTTATCCAGAACGATCCGGATGCTACCTTGTCAGGATAGTGTTCATACAGGCGCTGCACCAGGCCGATGAATTCCCGGCTGCGGTGACGTGTCTCGATGTTGCTCTATACGCCATTGGCGTATATGATATACAACATGGAATTCATCGAAACCCCAACATTCACTCGTTTGTTAGCTGACCTTCTGACGGATGAAGAGTATGTTTGCCTCCAGAATGTCTTGATGGAGAACCCTGAACGGGGAGATATCCTTAAGGGAGGCGGTGGGATCCGTAAGCTTCGCCATGCGCTGTCTGGACGCGGCAAGAGTGGTGGGGTTCGGGTGATATACTACTGGCTCAGGGATAATGGGCAGATTTATTTATTGTTGATTTACCCAAAGTCAAAAAAAGACGATCTGACTGAACGGGAAACCTCTTTGCTGCGTGAATTCGTTAAGGAGCTATGAAGATGGAAAAGGTATTATTTGATGATTTGGTGCAGAGCCTTCAAGAAGCCAAGGCAATTGCTCGTGGGGAAGCTCCGGCCTCACGTCGGATAACGGTGATGCCGCCGGACGCGAAGTCGGTACGTGAAAAGATTGGTTTATCACAAAGCGAATTTGCCAAGTTGATGCAAGTTAGCATCAAGACACTTCAAAATTGGGAACAGCATCGTCGTAACCCAACCGGACCCGCAGCTGCTTTGCTCAAGATCATGATGACAGAGCCAGATGTAGTGATGAAGACTCTGCACGCCTGATGCGAGAAGTTTTTGACATTCATTCTCGCCCGCAGCCTTAGGATGCCACTTTCGCGGCCTCTAAATCCATCTATGGTTTGTGGAAAGCACCCGAGATTGTGCGGTTAATTTTGTTCAAAGGTCGTCTAACCAAGGGAAACATTTACCAATGAAAGTGAGTGATTTGTCTAAGCCTTATTGAGTGGTACGTATGTGATCTGGGTGTATTAGTACCTGATCAATGAAATCAAGCCAGCCAAACCAGGCAGGGCCTGGATAAAGAGTATTCTGCGGTTGGCCGTTGCAGCTCCATAGACTCCAGCGAGAAAAACACAGCCAAAGAAAAATCCAAGGATCAATCGTTGCTCTGGTTGAGGCCAAAGCCCCCATATCAGGCCTGCCGCCAAAAATCCATTGTAAAGACCTTGATTGGCAGCTAAGACACGTGTTGCTTCTGCCTGCGCTGCTGTCATGGCAAATGCCCTATGCCCATAGGGGCTTGTCCATAAAAACATTTCCAGAATCAGAATATACAGGTGCAGAATACCAAGTAGTCCGGCAATAACTAAAGGAAGTAATTGCATAATGCGTATCCGAGTATGTGCAGATATCTGAGCATAGACCCAGTATGAGTGTTTCACCAGATGAACTCTCCCACTCGCTTTTGCGCGAGGTGCTCCATCCAATTTTATGATTGGGTGGAGGTGACTTGCTAACCGCATGAAACCTAAGAAGCATGTGCGTTAGGCAATGACTTGACGCTTATTTCAACTGTACGGAATACAGTGTCATAAACCAGGCCCGCTTAAGTGGCAGTCGAAGACTGAGGGCGGGTAGGATGTCAAGAGCTTCATGCGCACTTTGAAGGAGCTGTATCCAGTCAAATCATTCTATTGGGAAATAGTGCAATCAATCAGCTCGTCCATGTCCAATTATTAAGTTTCATTACCTTCCTGTTTTTGCTGATTTCTGATGAAATTTAAAA
>JAJZUM010000043.1 GCA_021848605.1 Pseudomonadota bacterium
AACCAATTAGTCAAAAAAACGGGGCCCTACAACAGCTGCCAGGACCCCGATCAACACAATCACCATCACCAGTTCAATCAGGGTAAAGCCTGATAGCTGATGCTGAGCACACACAGTAATAAATCTAGGCAATAAATGTTTAACAACCCCCAGGTGATGCTGGGAGTGTACTCAAAGTGGGGGCTATTGAAGAAGCAGTGGTTGGAGTGTATTTAAACATACATGTCGCACTATTTGCAGCGCTCACGGGGTTAATTGTTGAGCTAGAAATAGTGTAATTGGCTGAAGAGAGATTGGCTGCACTTCCCAGTGCAATAGCGTTCGCTGGATAACCATAGACAGTTGCAATTGGAGTACCCTCAATCGTAACGGTGGATGATGAACCCGTTGCGTTATTGACAAGGGCTGAACTGTGCACGATTTCTATCGCTGATTGGGCGGCGCCATAGGCCCCCTGTAAGGTGGCGTAGCGAGCATTACCGCTCAGGTCGGCGAAGCGGGGTAAGGCGACCGCTGCCAGGATACCGATGATGACGATAACCATCACCAGCTCAATCAGGGTGAAACCACTTTGTTGATTGTTCATGAGATACTCCGTTGCTTGCATCAGTGAATCATTGTTTTCACGCTTTGAGTGCCTATTCGATACAGCAATATTCGGGTACGTGTATCGGGCTGGCTTTGTTGATAGCGGTACAGGCAGAGGTGCGCTGCCGGATGCTGAACCAGAAAATCACTGCCTTGTTCAGGCAATGAGGATGCAGTCAGTCCGGTCTGGGTCATAATGACCTGCCAGAGTGCAGTGCAGGTCATCAATCCATCATCCTTGCCCGCGGTAATCGTCCCATCTGGCCAACCCTCAGGGTTAAACAGAATGCCACCAATCTGATTACTGCGCTGTATCAACCATCTATCGTGCAGTATAGACAAAGATTCGAGAAATGTCCTGCCTGCGATTTCGACCCGGGTGTCCCGGATTTGCAGGATCATGTTATTGATGGTTGGGACGAGGGTGAGCAGCAGAAGTGCCACGATGGTCAGTACCAGATTGTTTTCCAGAGCGCTGCGTCCGCGAGGGTTGATCATGATCCGTGGTGCAACATGACCGAGCCAAGGTTCCAAAGCGGTAGAAAAACACCCAGGGCCAGAATTAGGACAATCGCACCGACACCAAGCAAAAGAATAGGCTCAATGCGGTCAGTTAATTGCTTGAGGTCGTAATCGACCTCTTCATCGTAAAAATCGGAAACTTCCGAGAGCATGTCTTCAAGAGTGCCCGACTCCTCGCCAACAAGCAGCATTTGCAAAACCAAGGGGGTAAACATACCGGTATTGGTTGCGGTGCGGGTTATGGTATCGCCACGTTCAATCTGTTCTGCCATGCTGCGAATGGCGGTACCAATATATTCATTGCCAACGGCACGCGATATGGTGTTCAGGGTTTGGATGACGGGTACTCCGGAGCGCATCATCATGGCAAACGATCGGGCAAAACGACTGAGCATGATCCGTTCAAAAATGCTACCAACTAAAGGGATGCGAAGTTTTAATCGATCCCACTTGAGTTGTCCGATGGGTGTGTGAATGTAGCGTCGAATCAGAATTCCGGCGGTGATCAGTACGAGTGCAATTAACCAACTATCATGCAGCATGAAATTTGAGCTGGCAATGAGAATCCGGGTGGGTAGCGGCAGGGCGGCATGCATTCGGGCAAATACGCCGGCAAACGCTGGAATAACAAAAAAGTTAATAATACCAAGGGCGACAAGCAGCGAAATCACCACAAAAGTTGGATAACGTGTGGCCTGCTGGATGCGTTTGCGCGTATCGCGTTCTCGATCCAGATGTCGGGCCAATTCGGTAAAGACTTCTTCAAGGCGCCCTGTATTCTCCCCAACCCGGATCATGTTGATAAAGAGGGGTGAGAAAATTTTGGGGTGTTGAGCAAGTGCCTGGGTTAGTGATTGGCCAGATTGTAGTTGTTGCACTGCTTCGCCCAGATGCTTTCGGAGTGAAGGGGAATTGCTGGATGTTGCCAGCGTGGTCAAGGCGCGTACGACCGCAACGCCGGATTTTGTCAGCGAATACATTTGTCGGCAGAACAGAATGAGTTCTTCGGTCGAAGGTGGACGGTCGTTCCACCATTCATTGAGGGCGTAGAGCCAGTCCTGCTGTTGGGACTGCTCATCGATTCGGGTGGGGATGATTTGCCGATCACGCAATGCCTGGGCAACCGCTTGGGCTGACACACTTTCCAGTTGGCCCTGAATCCGTCCGCCCCGTGCGTCTCTACCCTCATAACGGAATGTCGGCATAATCAGTCCAGAATCTCGATCAGTCGGGTCACCTCATCAAGAGAGGTCAATCCCTGTTGGGCCAGTTCCAGTGCGGTCAGAGCCAACGGACGGTATTGAGGACTGCTTCGAGCCGCTTGGATAAAGGCATTCTGGTCGCTCTGTCGAAGTGCTGCGGTCATTGCTTCGTTGATCTCAAGCCACTCGTAGACTCCAATACGGCCTTTGTAGCCGGACATGGAGCATTGGCGACAGCCTTGAGGACGCTGAAAATTGCCTTGGGCCTCCTGGATGCCGGTTGCTCGTATCAATAAAGACAAGTGTTCCTCAGGATGATCATCTGCTGTCTTGCAGTGGACACACAGTCTTCGAACCAGGCGTTGTGCCAGAACTGCTCGCAGGGCGCTTGCCACCATATATGGCTCGACTCCCATATCGATAAAGCGCATGGCTGCACTGATAGAATCATTAGTATGCAGGGTGCTAAACACCAGATGCCCAGTGATTGATGCCCTGAGGCCAATTTGGGCTGTTTCAAGGTCGCGCATTTCTCCGACCATGACTACATCGGGGTCTTGACGCAGGGCGGTGCGCAGTACGCGGTCAAAAGTCAATTCAATCTTGGGGTTTACCTGAACTTGGACGATGCGGGGTAGTTGGTATTCGATGGGATCCTCAACGGTAATGATTTTAATATCCGGTGTATTGATCTCGGCCAGTGCGCCGTACAGGGTTGTGGTTTTCCCCGAACCGGTAGGGCCTGTGACCAGAATCATACCGTGAGGACGTTTGATGGTCAGGCGAAATCGTTCCAGAAGCTCCTCGGGCATGCCGATATGATCAAGAGAAAGTATCTGGTTGGAATGGTCAAGCAGACGCAGAACAACCGACTCTCCGTACGAGGTTGGCAAGGTTGAAAGACGTACATCAATGTTCTTATTGAGAACCTTGATACCAAATCGGCCATCCTGTGGCAAACGTTTTTCCGAAATATCTAAATCTGACATGATCTTGAGCTTGAGAATCACGGCCGCAGCAATGCGTCGTTCATTCATGACCTGTTCCTGAAGCAGGCCATCAACGCGTTTGCGAATTCGAACGACATGTTCATCAGGTTCAATATGAATGTCGGAAGCACCCGTCCTTACGGCCTCCTCAAAAATACTCTGCAGGAGACGAGCTACAGGGGCATCTGTGCTTGAGGCTGTGCTGGCCAGAGTGGCGATGTCGATGTCAGTACTGCGCAGCTCATCTTCCAGTTCACTGGCAATTGTCGAAATCTGATCCTGTTTACTGTAGAGGCTATCAATAGCGGCCAGTAGTTGTTCTTCACGAACAACGGCTGTGCTCAAGACCCGATTCAAGCGGCGTTGCAGTTCATCGAGCGCAAACAGATCCAGAGGATCAGACATGCCAATTAAGTAACGACCATCTGTTTCACCCAGCAAAATAGCCCGGAATCGCCGTGCCAGTGTTTCTGGGAGTTGTCGGGCAAAGTCAACCTTGAATGGATAAGTATCTAGGTTGATGAGCGGGATTTTCAGTTGTTGTGCCAGCAGATTCAGCAGATCGTCTTCCTTGATCAACTGCAGATCGATAAGCACACGCCCTAGCTTTTTACCCGAGGACTTTTGTGCTGCCAGAGCTTGCTGCAGGTGCGCCTCACTGATCAAGCCATTCTGGAGCAGTAGGTCACCAATACGGATTTTGGGTGGTTGGGACATGGGTGCGCTCAGTCGTCGATCAAGGATTGCTGCTTTGTCCAGGGACCTGGAAGTCATCAGGGGTCAGTTGCAGGCGTTTGCCATCGGTGTGGAGAAAACTGCGAACGTCCGTCGATGGAACGATCATCGGCCTGAGCAGAATGACCAGTTCGGTTTTATTACTGACGTTATTTTTCTGTTGGAATAAGTATTTTAGTATGGGTATTTCACCAAGGATCGGTGTTGTTGCCAACAGGTTGTTTTTGTTGGATGTCATCAGACCGCCAATCACGATAATCTGACCGCTGCGACCATGGACAACGGTATCAGCTTCTCGCATCTGACTGAGTGCCAGAGGCAGAACAAAGCTGCCTCCTAGATTCGTGCCAAGATTAAACGATTGATTGTCTTGAGTAACCTGAGTGACGGATGGTTTGACATGTAGCGTGACTTCATTGCCATGAATCTGAGGCAAAATATCCAGGGCAATGCCTGAAAAAAACTGATCAAGAGTCAGTTGTGGAACAATCACCGATGTACTCAAGCCCGTCGTCAGCTCGGTAAAGCTTAATCCTGTGGCAAAATATTGATCAGTCCCGACCTTGATTAATGCCTTCTGGTTGTTGGTGGTGGCAATGCGTGGGCTGGAAAGAACGTTGACATTTCCCTGGGTTTGCAACAACTGAAGGATGCCATTGAAATTACCGCTATTCGCAGCAAAGCCAAAAACCCCTCCGATCTGGTCTGGATTACTGATGGGGGACGTAGGCGTGCCAGGCCCACTGAGCGATCCAACACTCAAGGTGGTATTACGACCGCCCGCCATATTGGATAATTGTTGCCAGTTGATTCCTTCCTGGGCGCCACTATTCAGTTGTACCTCAACAATCTTGGCCTCGATCAGCACCTGCGCTTCCATGGCATCCTGGGTTTGTTGCAGGAATGAGGCTACTAAAGTCTGGGTTTCTGGAGGAGCATTGACGATGATCAAGCCCGATTCGGGCTGCACAATGACTTTGCCATGAGGGGCGATCAGCATCGTCAGGGTCGATTTGAGATCTTCCCAAAAGTTCATGTCGTTGAAGGTTTTAATAATCGAGGCCGTTGTACTGACCTTGTCAATGTTATTTGCTGCTGAAAAATAATTAGGGTTCGGTGTGTTGCCCTGTGTTTGATTGGGGCCGGTCTGGGTTGGTGTCATTGGAGGCATGCTTGGCGTGCTGCTTCCGCCACCACTTGTTCCTGTTCCTGATGCAATGCCGGTATCCGCAGAGTTCCCACCGCGGCCAGCCACAAAGGTCTGCGACTGGCCATAACGACGGCTGTCCAGATAATCAATATGATAAATTCGGACATTCTGGTTAGCCCCCAGAATTTGATAGCCGTAGTCGGTGCGGGTATATTGGTATCCATAAGCATTCTGCAGTGCATCCAGCGTCTGTTCGAGGGTGACGTGGTTTAGTCTCAAGGTGATATCGCCGGAAACGTCATCGGACAGAACAATGTTTTGATGTGTGCCATCCATAAGTGCCAGAAAAAAGTCTCTTGCGGGCATGTGATTGACGGCAATATCAAAATATTCAGAACCATGCGCTGTGACGGGGGCATCAGCCATGACACCCGAACAGAACAGGCCCAAGCTTAAACAAAGGAGAATACATGCTTTCATGGCTGGGTTCCCTTAAGTACGGTATTGACTGAGTTGCCAAACAAGCGAAGATGCTTGTGTTTATGCCCCTGAATCAGGTCAACCGAATCAGGGTTGATATGAACCAGAGTCCAGTTGTTAATCATTTGGCCTTCATGCATCAGGATGGTATTGATACTTGCTAAATGGCGGTGGTCCGCAAAGAGTATATAGTTCAACTCCCATTTTTCTGGTGGGTTTTGCGTCAGTTGATGGCCATTCTTTGCTGCTGATGCAGTCGAGGACGGATCTTGAAGTGGTTGTGGACGGGTTGGGTCCTGATCGCTCAACGAAAACAGAGTTGTCAATAACAAAAGAAAAACCAGCCATTTAGCGATCAAGATAGGCCTCGCTGTGGCTTAACAGAAAAAGCTTCAAATGAAACTCGTTTTCCGGGTAGGTTTTCACCTGGTCGTCAAGGTCAACCCAGTAAAGGTGTCCCAAGTTTTCCAGTTGTTTTAGATAAAGCACAACATCGGGATAACCGCCCTGAATGACCAGTTCCAGCGGTAGACGAAATAAGGGAGAAGTACTGTTGGTTCCTAAAGAGACAGGAGAACCTGTTTTCAGGCTGATGAGCCGGATTTTTGGATGTTGGTCAAGGAGTGTGCGCATCAGGCTCAATGTGCCGGAATCATTGGTAACACTGGCCTCTGCCTGTTGGAGTTCTTGCTCAAGTTTTGCTGCCAGCGGATCTGAGGCTATTGGGGACCGGGCCATGGTGGTCAGCGTATCGATCTGGCTATTGAGCAAATGTACCGTGGACAGCTTGTGTTGCAGGGTTTGTTGCTGTACATGCAGGCCTTGCAGGTGTGATGCAACAATCTGAAAGCATAAAGCCCCGGAGGCCACCAAGGGAGTCAGAATCACCAGCAGTCGTTCCCGCAGGGAGAGTGCCTCGAGTTTTTGGTTCCAGATGTGCGTCTGTTGCAGCATGTGCTCGATTAAGCCGATCATTGGTGCGAGGTCTCCAACTGGCTGTCGAGGACGAAATGAAGTGGCTGGTTTTGATCCTGTTGAACACGCACCTGCCGGAATTTTTGGGGCATTGCACTGGCCTGATTTCTCATCTCGGCAAGGTATTGTGAAAACAGTGCGCTAGACTGAGCCTGTCCCTCAAGATGTATGCTGCCAGGTTCGCTATGGTCCAGACGAATCTCTGTGAGCCAAACACCATGATAGCTCAGGTGACTTAAATCCTGAAGCGATTCGCTGAATCCAGGTTTGTAAACATTCTGGTCGGTATAAATGGCCAGTTGTTTGCGCAGGTTTGTAATATGTTGATCTCGTTCGGCTTGATGTTTGCCAGGGTCAAGCATGTCCTGGAGTTGGCTGAGGTTCAGTTGACGCTGATTCTCAAGCAGGGCAAGCGCACTCAGTTGTTGGGATACTTGTTTTTTACGCATCATGATGCTGAGATCAGCGATGATCCCTATAGCCATGATGATCAGCAAAAAAACAAGCAATACTTCAACGCGTAGCAACTGGTCTTCCCAGCGTACAGGCGGACGTTGCAACAGATCGATGTCTTGGCGCAACGTCACAACATGGCTCCAAGTGCCGCGCCAACAGCCAGTGTTTCGTCGGCTGCTGAACCGCCAAGATGCTCGCGGTATGCCTCGGGAAGTTGCATGACCGCTACGGAGGGTGTCAAATTCTGATCAAGATGTGCGGCAAGCTCATCAGCCTTGATATGGGGGGATATAAGGACTCTTCTGATGGTGCCTTTACCAATCTGGCTGTCAAAATAATCGAGCGACCGCTGAATTTCCAGAACCAACTGGTCAAAGTCATCTGGATTTCTCAGTCGTGCCCAGCCCAAAGGGGCCTGACGTGCCAGATAAAGTAAATTATTGTGCAGGAGACAAAGATGTGTTTCTTGCACACCGATAAAGGCTGTTGCTAGCGCTTCACCATCCTCAGCAAGCCGTTGGGAAAGATGAAATCCGGTAATTTCAGGAATGCTGATGCGCTGCAAGCTCATTCCGGCACGATGAAATGACTGTTCATAGCTGCTGATTTGGGCTTTTGGGCAAGCTGCAACATAGGTCATGCGTTGACGACCCCGATAGGCATCTTCTGGAAGCAGAAAAGCATCAAGTACAGCCTCAGCAGCGTCATAATTAAGTAAATCACCGATTTTCCAGCGTAGTGCAGAAACAAGTTCGGTTTCTTGTACGGCCGGAGCATCCGTGAGCAGGAATTGGTACGTTCCAACAGGCAGAACAAGATGTACTTCAACATCTTTAATTTCTACTTCCTTTTGAAGCACGTCCAGAGTATCGCTGAGTTCCTGACCATTGAGAAGTACAGCCCCGGTTCTTAACAAGGTTGCTTCAGGCCCAGGCGCAAACAAGGCCCAAGTCAAACTATGGGTGGAGAGTACCATCCCCATCCGTTGTTGGGATTTTTTTTTCCAGGGAAAATTGAGGTTCATCCTCATGTGCGCTGTCCAGATCGAAACCCTTTCTCTCCATCTAGCTTAGCAGATTGTGCAAAATATGTGATATTGTTCACAATTTGGGGTTTTCTACATGATTGAAATTGTCCTTTATCAGCCAGAGATTCCCGGAAATACCGGTAATATTATCCGGTTGTGTGCCAATACTGGAGCCAGACTGCATTTGATTGAGCCATTGGGCTTTTTGATGGAAGACCGAAAGTTACGTCGGGCTGGCCTAGATTATCATGAGTGGGCAAACGTACGGCGTTGGCCCAATTTGGATTCATGTCGATCGGAACTTGGAGCTGAGGTTGTGTGGGCAATGAGTACCAAAGGTCATCCCGTCTGGCCGCCTTCTTTGGGTAACAGTTTGGATGTCAGCCAAAGTGCCGTGTTTCTTTTTGGTCCTGAAACACGGGGCTTACCTGCAGAAATCTTGCAGTCTCCGAGAATAAACCCGGTACGTATTCCGATGCTGCCCAACAGTCGCAGCTTAAATCTATCCAATGCGGTTGCTGTCGTGGTGTACGAGGCCTGGCGCCAGTTGGGATACACTGGCGCCAAATCCTGAAGCATTACTGCAGCGATGCGTTTTGTTGCTTGGCCAATTCCATTTGTTTCTGAGCCAAGAGCGAATCAAAATTGATCGGGGCAAGCAGAAGCTGAGGGAACGAGCCTTTGCCGACCAGATCCGAGATGGCTTCACGAGCGTAAGGGAAAAGTACTGAGGGGCAGTAGCTGCCAAGAAGTCCGGTTTTTTGTGGTTCTGGGAAGTTTTTCACCAGAAAAATGCCTGCCTGCTTGATTTCGATCAGGAAAGCAACGTTGCCTTGATTGTTGGCAGATACCGTCAGAGAAAGGACTACTTCGTAGTTGTCTTCATCAAGAGGGTTGGTTTCTGTGCCGAGTTGGATGCTAATCTCGGGATTCCATGGATTTAAAAAAACCTTTGGGGCGCCTGGTACTTCAAAAGAGGCATCCTTGAGATAGATGCGCATCAATGCAAACTGTCCCTGATCTTGTGCCTGGGTCGATTCCTTCAATTCTTCAGTCATAGTCGCTCTTCCAGAAAGTGAAATTCACGAGCAGCAATGTTAGCAGAGCAGACGCTTAGGAGTCCGATAAAATTAGGAGTCCGCTAAAATTTCAGCAAGCTTGCCGGTGCGATCCAGTTCATAGAGATCGTCACAGCCCCCCACGGGCTGGTCTCCGATGAAAATCTGCGGAACGGTTCTTCGTCCCGTGGCTTTGATCAGCCAGGCACGACGTTCTTCATCTTGAGCAACATCAATCTCGGTATAGGGAATATCCTTGCGTTGCAAAAGTGATTTGGCTCGGACGCAGTACGGACAGACGGGAGTGGTATATATGGTAACGTTTTTCATATAAAAAACCTCGATCTAAAACGCCATGATTACTGGATGAGGGGAAGGTTATCCTGTCGCCAGCGATTGATGCCTCCCTCAAGTTTTGATACCTGTCGATATCCTGATTGCTTGAGCAACTGGGTTGCAGGAATGGCGGTAACCCCGGACTGGCAGACGATAATCATCGACTTCCCTGCATATTCGTCGAGTTGATGCAGTCGATCTTTCAACTCTCCAAAGGGAATATTGATCGATTGAGCAATATGGCCCTTGTGAAAGTCGCTGGCGCTGCGAATATCCAGCACAACAGCAGTGTCCTGATTGACCGACTGAGAAAGCTCAAATGGGCTTACTGAGGCGCCTTTGCTCGCCCGATCAATGCCTAGCCATGAAATAATGAGCAGGACCAAGAGGCTGACGAGGACGAGATGATTCAGGATGAAATCAGGTAGGTGTTCCATGCAATTTTAAACCCTATCGGCAAGATGGTCGGATTTTATCAGAATCGTGTGCAGAAGATGATGGCTTATTTGCAATGAGTTTGCCCAATTATTCATGGCTGAAAAAATTAACAGGCATGATAAGCATGAGAAGGCCAAGACTTGAAGTGGCAGGAATCAAGAAGCTGTGCTAAACAGATGGGACGGATTTTGTCTCGGTGGAACATGCAGTTCCGAAGCTCGAGTTCCTAAAACTGTACATCAAAAGGCTGCACAGAGATGGAAGAAAATTTTGAAGGTCTCAAGGTCATGGTGATCGATGACTCTAAAACTATTCGTCGAACAGCGGAAACATTGCTGCAGAAGGCTGGTTGTACCGTGATCACAGCAACAGATGGTTTCGATGCGTTGGCTAAGATTGCGGATTCGCATCCCGATATCATTTTTGTGGATATCATGATGCCTCGTCTGGATGGATATCAGACCTGTGCGTTGATCAAGAACAACAGTGCCTACAAAGCAACGCCAGTGATTATGTTGTCAAGTAAGGATGGTCTTTTTGATAAAGCTAAGGGACGGATTGTTGGCTCGGATGAGTATCTGACCAAGCCCTTTAGTCGGGAAGAACTTCTCGGGGCAATCAAACAGCATGTTGCTCGTGTCTGAGCAGTGTGGAGATATGGCATCAAGACCCTCCAGGGGTGAGGTGTAGGTATGGCAAAGATTCTGGTTGTGGATGATTCTCCAACGGAGATGTACCGTTTCAGGGAAATTCTGCAAAAACATGGGCATCAGGTCCTTGAGGCAGCCAACGGTGCTGATGGTGTTGCCACCGCGAGGGCAGAGTTACCCGATCTGGTTTTGATGGATGTGGTCATGCCGGGTCTGAATGGATTTCAGGCGACGCGGCAATTGTGCAAAGGTGAAGATACGGCCCATATACCGATCATCATTGTGACCACAAAGGATCAGGAGACTGATCGGGTATGGGGTCGACGTCAGGGAGCCAAGGATTATCTGACCAAGCCGATTGACGAAACAGTCCTGATGCGCACCATCCAGCAGTATTTGCCTGGCGCCGGTTAGGAGAGGTCTCATGGCAGCACGAGGATTCTTGAAATTACTGGAGTATGCCGAAAAAGCACGGCAATCTGGCGCGGGTGGGCATGAAACGGATCGCCAGAAAGATATCTGGAGTGGCGTAGCCTTTCGTTTACTTGGAGCCAATTTTGTGGCCCGTATGGGTGAAGTTGTTGAAGTGTTGTCCATCCCTCGATACACGGTTGTGCCGGGTGTTCAGAACTGGATGCGTGGTGTTTCCAATGTGCGTGGGCGATTGCTCCCCATTATGGATCTTCCTGTCTATTTTGGATCGGAATCACGGGTCCACGAATCACGTCGTCGCGTACTTGTGGTTGATATGCATGAGGTTTTTTCGGGTCTGGTTGTTGAGGAAGTCTTTGGTATCCAGCATTTTCCCTTTACAGATTATTCCGCTGAACCCATTCAGGATGTTCCCGCTCCATTGCTACCCTACGTTGAGGGAATGTTTTGGAAGGATGGCCACTTCTGGAGCATTTTCAATATGGGTCGACTGGTTCAGGAGCCACGGTTTGTACAGGCATCGGCAGCATGATGAGTCCTGAAGTAGGTTTTTTAATTGGCCACACCGCAAATAGAACAGGTTTTACGGAGAAAATGGTATGAATTTTAAAGAAATTCAGGACAAACTAAAAACGATGGATTATGGGTTCATCAAGGAACTGTTCTCGGTAGAGCGTTTGAAAGAGCTACGATCTGTAACTCAGGAAAGTCGATCCATGGGTTTTCTGGTTGTGGCTATTGGCGTGTGCTCCATCATCCTGATTACCTCGGTGGTTGCCATCTTCGTTCGTTCTGACCATTCGCGTATGGCAATCATGCATGCGGCTGAATTACGCGTACTTTCGCAGAAAATTGCCAAGGATGCCTCGGAAGCATCAACGGGTAACGATGAGGCGTTTGCACTTTTGGAAGAAGCAAAGGGCGACTTTCAGGTACGCTGGAAAGAACTGCAAAAATATCGCAGTCCTGATGCCAAGGACATGAAAGATGTCGGCAAGATCTGGCGCAAAGTTTCTGATAATGCCGATATTGTGCTTCAAGGTGAAGATGCGGTGAGTGCGCTTTATGAGCTTTCCGGAACGTTGTCTGATTCGATCCCGGATATACAGGCTGAACTGGATAACGTGACTCAGGATATGCTCAGTTCCAAGGATACTGCCAGTGCACTTGTGGTGGTCAAACAGCAGTCCGTACTTGCAGAACGAATTTTGCGTTCTGTCCGTGAAATGCTGGATGGTGGTGATAATGCGGTGATTGCTGCGGATAACTTTGCTCGTGATTCTGAGCGTTTTGGGCGGGTGCTCAAGGGGCTTCGTCATGGTGATCCTGTTTTGCATATCGATTTCGTTACGAACAAAGATGCCCAAGATTCGCTGGCAGAGATCAGCAAGATTTTTGATGAGTCTGTGAACAAATCGGCCAACCAGATTTTGCAAACATCGCCAGAACTTTTTCAGGTGCGTCAGGCGTCGAGCTCGATTTTTAATGACTCCCGAGATCTTCTCGAAGCAACAACAACGGTTGCCAAACGGGTTGGAGAAGATGCTTCCAATACGTTTTATTACTTCCTGGCTATTGCTTCCTTTATTTTTACAGCTGCTGCAAGTGCGCTGCTCTATGGTGAGCGTGCCCGGCAGGCTCGTTTACGTGAAGCTGAGGGCCGTGAACAGGAGCGCCTGCGCGCTGAACAGGGTGAGCAGGAAAACCAGCGTAATCAGTCGGCCATTTTGCGGTTGCTTGATGAACTAGGTGATCTTGCTGACGGTGATCTGACTGTTCAGGCAACCGTCACAGAAGACTTTACCGGAGCCATCGCCGACTCGATCAACTACTCGATCGACCAGCTGCGTATTCTGGTATCAACCATTAACCAGACAGCTGTCCAGGTTTCGGCGGCAGCTCAGGAAACCCAGGCAACGGCCATGCATCTGGCTGAAGCATCCGAGCATCAGGCTCAGGAAATTGCTGGTGCATCGGCTGCAGTCAACGAAATGGCAGTCTCGATTGACCAAGTGTCTGCGAATGCTGCCGAATCAGCTGTTGTGGCGGAGCGTTCTGTGGCAATTGCCCACAAGGGTACTGAAAAAGTACAGAGTACCATTCAGGGTATGGATAATATTCGTGAACAGATTCAGGAAACGTCCAAGCGTATTAAACGTCTTGGGGAATCATCCCAGGAAATTGGTGACATCGTTTCTCTGATTAATGACATTGCTGATCAGACCAACATTCTGGCTTTGAATGCCGCCATTCAGGCGTCCATGGCTGGTGAAGCTGGCCGAGGCTTTGCGGTCGTTGCCGATGAAGTTCAACGCCTTGCTGAACGTGTCGCGGCGGCTACTAAGGGTATTGCTCAGCTGGTTAAGACCATTCAGACAGACACCAATGAGGCGGTGATCTCGATGGAACAGACAACCTCGGAAGTGGTCCTTGGTGCCCGGCTTGCCCAGGATGCAGGTGTGGCTCTCGAAGAAATCGAAACAGTGTCCAGAAGTCTTGCCGATCTGATTCAGAATATTTCCAACGCTGCCCGCCAGCAGGCTGCATCAGCCGGACATATTTCTTATACCATGAACGTGATTCAGGACATTACCTCTCAAACAACGGCGGGTACCATTGCAACAGCACGCTCGATTGGAAATCTTGCCGAGATGGCAAACGAGCTGAGACAGTCAGTATCTGGATTCAAGTTGCCAGAAAGTGCCTGAAATTGAGACCGGCAGGAGCTGGCGGTGGAATTGATCATGACCAAGGATCATTGGGCACTGAACAGTCTGAGGCCGATGAATGACGAAGAGTTCTTTTTGTGGCAGGCACTGATTGAATCAAGAGTGGGCATGACCGTTGGTGAAAGTCGTCGTTCATTTTTGTGTACGAATCTGGGTGTACGCATGCGTGAGCTGGGGATCCATGATTATGAGTCCTATTACGAATTACTGGTTCAGGGAAAGCCGGCAGTGGTTGAGCCGGAATGGGCGATCCTTACCGATCGGCTTACGGTTCAAGAAACTTCCTTTTTCCGTCATCAACCCTCTTTTGATTGTCTGAGTCGTCATCTCAATGAATGTCTCATGCGCCCGACAACGAGAGAGCTGCAAGTCTGGAGTGTTGGATGCTCAACAGGGGAGGAGCCATACTCGGTTGCCATGTTACTTCAGGTACTTATTGAATCCTCGGGCAGAAGCAGGGATCTTTTCTGGGGGGTTATGGCTTCTGATATTAGTATTCCTGCCTTGATCAAAGGACGCAAAGGACAATATTCAGAACGTCGAATTCAGCAAATTCCGGAAATGTGGCGACAGAAATTTCTTGACCCTGTTCAGTCAGGAACTTGTCAGTTTAAATCATTTCTCCGTGACAAAGTCTGCTTTGCCCAATTGAACATTATGGAAATTGAAGATGCACCATATTTTGATATGGATGTTATTTTTTGCCAAAACGTATTGATTTATTTTAAAAAATTTAGAAAACGAGACATTGTGGCTCATCTGGTTGACAAATTGAAGCCAGGGGGTCTTTTAATTTTAGGGGTCAATGAGCTTGTTGATTGGCAGCATCCTGAACTGGTGCGAGTTCCAGATCCGGGTGTTTTGGCATTTAGCCGCAAAATTATTTGAATCATAACGGATTATACGATTATCGAGGCGAGTCATGAGCGAGCAACATCAGATTGTGGCATTAGACTGGGTCAAGGGAGAAATTGAGGAAACACTCAAGCAGTCTCGCCAGTCTCTGGAATCCTATGTGGAAAATCCAGAAGATGTTACACGTCTGCGGTTTTGTCTTGCTTATCTGCATCAGGTGCATGGAACTTTGCACATGGTTGAACTTTATGGAGCAGCCTTGCTGGCTGAGGAGATGGAATCACTCTGTCTTGCGCTGATCAACCAGCAAGTTGGTAAAATGGATGAAGCCTTAGAATTGCTGATGCGTTCGATTCTGCAATTACCAACTTATCTTGATCATGTGCGCAGTTCCCGCAAAGATGTGCCCATGATTCTTATGCCTTTGCTCAACGATTTGCGATCAGCACGCAATGAACCCTTACTGACTGAAACAACTTTGTTTAAACCCGACCTGACAGCAGTTCTTGAAGAAGTGGCTCCGTTACCACTTAATGAAGACATGAAAGCTGTTCTCAAGAAATTGCGCCAAGCTTATCAAGCGTCCCTTGTTGATCTACTGCGTAAGGATACGGGCAATGCCCAGGCGGTCGATCACATGCTGCTGGTTTTTGATCGGCTGGCGCGTGTCTCAAGCAGTCATGGACTGCGGCAATTGTGGGAAGTTGTAGGGGCCGTCATTGAAACGATCCATCTTCAAGGGGCTGACGTCAGTAGCACCATGAAGGCGCTTTTGGGACAGACAGATCGTCAAATTCGTCGATTGCTTGATGAAGGACAGTTTGTGCCTCCCCAAGATTTGCTGCGTAACTTACTGTATTTTGTTGCAAAAGCACAGTCTGGAACGCAACGTGTTGATGCAATCAAGGCGCGTTACCGTTTGAATGAAGCATTGCCTTCTGACCATCTTCTGGATGAAGATCGGGCACGACTGAACGGCCCAGACCGGGAAGCCATGAAGTCGGTCGTTGATGCTTTGTGTGAAGAGCTTGCCCGTGTCAAGGATACGCTCGATTTGCTGGTCCGGTCACCTAGTCGCAATGTTACTGAACTGGAAGCACTGGCGCCAACGCTTAAACAAATTGCTGATACCATTGGTGTCGTTGGCATGGGGCAGCAACGCAAGGTCATTATTGACCAGATTTCGATCATCGAAGACATCGTGGCGGGTGGAAAGCTTGATGATGGCCGCATGATGGATGTGGCCGGTTCTCTGCTCTTTGTCGAGGCTTCATTGCACGGCTTAGTTTATGACCGCACTCCTTCAACACCGATTCAGGGTGCTGGTGCTGATATCATGGAAGCGGAACAAGCTGTCCTTCGGGAGTCGCGTGCTGCTCTTGAACAGGCCAAAGAGTCAGTTGTTTCTTACATCAGCTCTCAGTGGGACTCGAGTCATATCCAGTCATTACCCAATCTTTTGGATGGTGTCAGAGGTGGCATGGATATGCTTGAGCTTCATCGTGCTGGCAGGATCCTGTTGACACTCGCTGAGTACGTACGCCAGAAGCTTTTGCCTGAAACAGGGCGTCCTGACTGGTCGGATATGGATACTTTGGCTGATGTTATTTCCGGTGTTGAATATTATCTCGAGCACTTGGCTCATGATAGTCGGGATCATCTGGACCCTCTTGATGCTGCCGAGACGGCCGTTGGACGCTTGCATGTTTATGCAGGAGTTCAAGTCGCATCTGACCCAATTATTTCCGATTCTCCGGTAGAAGCCGACCATGAAGATTTGGCAGCATCCGCAAACGAAACTACAGATGCTGATGCGGTTTTTGCAGTCAATGAACTTGCCCAGGATCAGTCTGTCTTGCGGTCCTTGACGGAACTGCAATCTTCCCTGAACGAACCAATTTCTCATCAGCTGGAAGATATTTCCAAGGATTCTGAACCATTAACACGTCTGGAGTCTGAAGACTCTATTTCCAATAACCCTCAAGAAGTTTCATCTCTTATCATGACGACGACATCAAAACCTGCGGTACCTATCTTGCAAGAGATGCCCCAGGACGACTTCAGCAGCGACGACGAGATTCGTGAGATTTTCGTTGAGGAGGCCGAGGAAGTTCTGGAAAACATTCGGGAGTATTATCCCCAATGGGCGCGTGATTTCGACAAAATAGATGCACTTAAAGAGTTCAGGCGTGGATTTCATACGCTCAAAGGCTCAGGCCGCCTTGTGGGAGCCAAGGTTGTCGGCGAGTTGGCTTGGGCTGTTGAGAATATGCTGAACCGCATACTGGACAAAACCATTTCCCCAACGCCCGTCATGCTCAATCTCATGACAGAGGTCATCGATCTTATCCCTGGATTGGTAGAAGATTTCCAGAATAAGAATGCGCCCAGACAAGACACGACCCTATTGATGCGAACCGCTGTGGCCCTGACACGCGGTGAACCTGTGCCTGTTGCTGCCGCACCGTTGCCTGTCGAACACGTACAAGTCACTCAGATTGCGCCTGAAGTGGTTGCCGAGGTTGAGGAAGCGGTAGCTGAGCCTGAGCATGTGACCGAAGTTGCGCCTGAAGTGGTTGCCGAGGTTGAGGAAGCGGTAGCTGAGCC
>JAJZUM010000044.1 GCA_021848605.1 Pseudomonadota bacterium
TGGAGTCCAAGCTACTTTGCGGGTAGCGTTGGCGGCGCACCGATTTCTGTTCTCAAACAGTATATCGAGCAGCAAAACCGCCCCGAGTGAACCGCGCTATCCTTCCCCGGCCTGAACGCCGAGGTCTGTCGCGCATTTCTGATCATATCATGGATGTTGTGTTCGAGCTTTCAGAACAAGTGAACTCGAACCCACTGAAATACCCTGAAGTGCTTCAATAAACTATATTCGATTCCAAGCCTGCACGCGTTCTCCACTGCACAGGTGTCAACCCTGTCCATCTTTTGAAACTCCGATAAAAGGGACTGAGGTCAGAAAATCCTGCCTGTAACGCTACTTCGTCAATACTTCGAGTCGGATCTTTCAATCGTTCCAGAACAAATCGTTGTCTGCACTGATCAACAAGTGAACTATAGCTTGTTCCTTCAATGCTCAGGCGGCGCGCCAGAGTTCGTTCGCTAAGTTCAAATCGTTGGGCAGCTAAAGCACGATCAGGCCATTGACCGCCTAGTGCAACAGCCTGTATCCATGCTTGAAGCATGGAGCCAAGATCAGGATATTCCTTTAAGGCATTCAGTTTCAGATCCGCATAGTTTTCCTGTACCCGATTTAACTGAAGATCAGCATGAGGAAGAGCAATATCCAGCCATCGATTATGGAGCAGGAGACCACTGAAAGCCTGGTCAAACGCAACATGACAGGCAAACGTGGCTCGGTATCCAGGCACTGGACCCAGGCGGTTATGACTGAAGCAGACTGATTCAGGACGCAAGGGAACGCCGGTCACCTTGCGGACAAAACTGACCAGTGCTGCCAAAACAGCTTCAATCTGGTGTGGGCTAAAAGCTAATGCCCCCTGACGAGGATGATAGATCAGCCAACTGGCTTCATCACCCGGTAAAAGCTGAAAACGACCACCATCGGAGACAAGGGACTGATATTTTTGTACCTGCTCAAGGGCACTACGGAGTGTTGCTGAAGACTGGAGAATATATCCGACAACATGAAAACTGGCTGGGCCTGCCTGCCGCCCAACCCTGAGACCAAACCCGGTATCACCGGTCAGATGAACTGCAGCCCACCATAAACGTGTTATCGAGTCGATTGGCCAGCGCGTTCCCGGTTCAATTCAGCACGATTCACCTCAGCAGCATAAAGGAGATCTTCCAAAGCAATACCACAAGAACAGGCTGTCTGCACAACCGTCTGAACCCATTGTATGGATACAGTGGCACGTAAAGTCAATATCTTTGTCCCTTGAAGTCAAACATGACCAACATTTAATCGCTAAGATATTCTAAATGCAAGGGAGGAGGTTAACGATGACAATCATACATGCCGATCTGGTGGTCGTTGGCGGTGGTCTAGCAGGGTTAGTGAGCGCACTAGAGGCTGTTCGTGCTGGACTTAATGTGGTTATTGTTGACCGTGACACTCCTGATCGTCTGGGTGGTTTGGGATTATGGGCATTTGGAGGAATGGCTTTGGTCGGAACTCCATTGCAAAAAAGGCTTGGCATTCCAGACACCCCCAAACGCGCCTTGACCGACTGGTTGAACTTTGCTGAACTTGCCGAAGATGATCTTTATGCCCGGCAATGGGCAGAGTATTATGTAGAGCGCTCATGTCCCGATGTGTATGAATGGCTACGACGTGAAGGTGTTGGCTTCATGCCTGCGGTTAACTGGGTCGAAAGGGGCATGCAGGGCGATGGTAACAGTCTGCCCCGGTATCACGTCGTTTGGGGGACTTCCCGATATCTGGTTACACGCATCATCGCCCAGCTTCGAGCCGCAGGTTCAGGACGGTTGGAAATTCTGCATCAGCATCAAGTCATCAGCGTTGAGAAGCAGGCGGGTCAGATCTGTGGTGTTCAAGCACGTCGTGAATCTGATCAAAGCATGGTACGTATTCATGCCCCGATTGTCATTCTGGCCATGGGCGGCATAAACGGCAGCGAAGCCTCCGTTCGGGCCCACTGGCCCAATGATCGCCCCATGCCCACAACATTTTTAAATGGAGCACACCCCTTTAGCGATGGTTCACTGCATCACTGGGTTGCTGATCATCTTTCCGGACAAATTCACAATGCCGGTTCCATGTGGAATTATGCAGCCGGAATCCCTCATCCTCGTCCCCATTTTCCAGGGCATGGATTATCTACTATCCCGTGCAAATCGGCACTTTGGCTCAACCATCGTGGTGAACGCATTGGTCCACAACCTCTGGTTACTGGATTTGATACGCATCAACTTTGTATGGATGTTGCCCGTCAGGAAATGCCTTATACCTGGCAACTGATGAACTGGCGTATTGCTATCAAAGAGTTTGCCATCTCCGGAGCTGAACATAACCCATATATTCGCGATCGACAGTTCATTCGATTTCTGTTTGACACCGTTGCAGGTAACCGGCGCCTCATCCGGCAGATGCTTGCAGAAAGTCCACATGTTCTCAGTGACGAGACCCTGGAAGGCTTGGCCAGAAAAATGAACGCGCTGACCGGGAGATCGGATATTGAGGCTCAGGTGCTAAAAGCCAGCGTTGACTCCTTTGATGCCCAGTTTAGTCACGGCAACCGCTTTTTTAATGATGATCAAATCCGGCGCATCCAACAAGCAAGACAGTGGCCTGCCGATCGATTGCGGACCTGTAAACCAGCGCCGCTTCAGAAAGCAGGTTCAGGCCCGTGGATTGCCATGCAGCTTCAGCTCATAACCCGCAAGAGTTTGGGTGGCCTTCGGACTGATCTGCAGAGTCGAGTTCTTGATCAGAAAGACAATGCCATTTCCGGTCTTTACTGTGTCGGTGAAGCCGCTGGCTTTGGCGGTGGAGGCTGTAGCGGTCGTCGTTCCCTGGAAGGAACATTCCTTCCAGGTTGTATCCTGACAGCTCAAGCAGCCATCCGTTCGCTGGTTCAATCATCGCCAAACCACTAAACCAAGGAGAACCGTATGCGTGGTGCAGAAGCCATGATTCAAACGCTGTTGCAGGCAGGTGTCGATGTCTGTTTTACCAATCCCGGAACATCAGAGATGCATTTTGTTGCAGCATTGGATCAATACCCGCAGATGCGTGCAGTACTGACACTGTTCGAGGGAGTTGCATCGGGTGCAGCAGACGGTTACGCCCGAATGCTTGGCAAACCAGCTGCCACTCTACTTCACCTTGGCTGTGGTCTTGGTAACGCTCTGGCCAACCTGCACAATGCCCGCAAAGCGCGCAGCCCCATAATCAATATCGTGGGTGAGCACGCCACTTATCATGTTCCCCTGAACGCCCAATTGCAGTCCGATATTAGCACCGTGGCACGCAATGTCTCACGCTGGATACGTACCGTTGAATCAGTTGGCCGCATAAGTGCGGACGTTGCTGAAGCTTTTTCGGTCAGCATGGCAACACCCCATTCAATAGCCACTTTGATCGTTCCTGCTGATACTACCTGGGCGATGGATGCAGAGGTTGTTTCCATACCGCCTCTTCCACTCCCTCAGTCTGCAGATACCCGTCGGATTGACGAAATTGCTCAATTGTTAAAGTCAGGGGCTCGAACCACACTTTTGTTAGGTGGCCGTGCCCTGCAGGAACCTTGGCTTTCTCGCTTGGCGGTCATTGCCGAGCAAACCGGAAGTTCCTTACTGGCTGAGGTCTTCCCGGCAAGGATGAGTCGAGGTGCTGGTATTCCTCCTGTTCCAAGACTTGCCTACTTTGCTGAAATGGCTTCCGTTCAGTTAAGCGGTATTGAGCATCTGATTCGGGTTGACTGTCCTGCACCTGTATCCTTTTTTGCCTATCCAGACAAGAAAAGTGAACTTGTACCTGAATGTTGCAAGGTTCATACCCTGTTAGATGAGCATGAGGCCATCGACACATGCATTGCTGCTCTGGAACAAATTCTTGGCTGTATGCACCAGGAACCCATGCGGATGGTATTAGCCCGCCCCAAGCTTCCACGTGGAAAACTGACCGCAGAGAAAGTTTGTAAGGCCATTGGTGCACTTTTGCCTGAACATGCGATTATCGTCGATGAAGCACAGACATCGGGCGTCATGCTGCCATTTTACACAGCTGCTTCCCCAGAGCATGACCTACTCACTTTGACAGGTGGAGCCATTGGACAAGGACTGCCCGTGGCGGTTGGAGCAGCAATAGCTTGCCCGGACCGACCCGTGTTAGCACTCGTTGGTGATGGCGCAGCCATGTATACCCCTCAGGCGCTCTGGACCATGGCGAGGGAACATTTGAATATCACCAGCATCATTTTCAACAATGCTTCTTATTCAATCCTCAATGTTGAGCTTCAGCGTGTTGGCGCATCGGGAGGACAAAAAGCCCTTGATCAGTTGCGCATTGACGCACCCGCACTTGATTTTCTTCAGCTTGGGCGCAGTATGGGGATACATAGCCAACGGGTTGATACGGCGGAGGACTTAATCAAAGCACTGGAATTTTGTCTTGCCAATCCAGGCCCACACCTGATTGAGGCAATGGTACCTCCAGCATTAGCCGGCATAAAGCTTCGTCTGCTACCGCATCTGCTCCGCTCGCTATCAAAGATCCCACTGCCGATGGCCCGATTCATCAAACAAAAGATTGCACCCTAACACCCCGTAACGCGAGCAATTGCAGCATGATGTTTCAAAATGGCTTGCACGGCACATATCAAGAGGAAAAATGATGCCTTCGCTTCATCACATGCATGCACTGTATGATTTTGCTCATGCAGCCGATCAGGTCCTACCCAAACTAGTGCGCGACTACATCAATGGTGGGGTCGAGGACGAACAAGCTCTTGCACGCAATCTTGATGCCTTTGCCGAGACCTTGCTTCTGCCACGCTATCTGATGGATGTGGTTGAACCCAATATTCAGGTCCAACTTTGGGGGCAGAGCTATGCTCGCCCATTTGGCATTGCGCCCATGGGCTTACAAGGCTTTGCCCGTCCCAACATGGAAACGATGCTCGCACAAGCCGCCCATGATGCTCAAATCCCGTTTGTACTCTCAGGGGCAGGTACCTGCACTGTGGAGCAGATTGCAGAGACAGCCGCTCCTTATTCATGGTTTCAGCTCTATATCGCCAGAGACCGCAATGTAAGTCGCGACTTGATGCGCAGGGCTGATAAAGCAGGCATCAAGGTGCTGATTCTTACCGTCGATGCGCCAGTACACTCGAAACGGGAGCGCGACTGGCGCAACGGTTTTGGACCCAATCCCAAGCTTGGCATGCGCATCATCATCGATATGCTGCTGCATACGCGCTGGTTGATACGTCAACTGATCCATGGACTTCCAGTCTTTGCCAACTGGGCTCCCTATGCCCCAACGCAGAAACGCAGGGACATTAACCACTTTTTCACACAGCAGATCCCTTTTTCCCAAACCTGGGAGGACGTACGGTGGTTAAGGGATCAATGGCCCGGTCAGCTGGTACTCAAAGGAATTCTACATCCCTCTGACGTCATCAAATCATTGGAATGTCAGGTTGATGGAATCATAGTATCCAACCATGGTGGCCGGGTCCTTGATGCGGCCCCATCAGCATTGCATCAGTTGAAACTAATTAGAAACGAACTCGGCCCTGAACCTGTGCTGATGTTGGATAGTGGACTTCGACGCGGCAGCGACGTACTCAAAGCCTATCAGGCAGGAGCGAATTTTGTCTGGATCGGACGCCCGGCACTACATGCAACAGCGGCTTTCGGTTTACCCGGCGCCCAAAAGCTCATTGATATACTGGAAGAAGAAATCCGGCTGTGCATGGCACAATGTGGCTGGCAAACAATATCCGGAACTCCCTGAAAAGTTCCGGATATTCTACGATCATCAGGGTTTGATTTCCCTGACTTTAGCTTTCTGAACAACATCTTGTGAGACGTATCCAATCAGGTTGGGGTTGTGGGCGACAAGATTAACCACTTCTTCTTCGGTGGCAATCTCCTTCGGGGGGGTGGAACGCCCGGTAAATACCAGTCGACTCCAGTAAGCCCTGAGCTGGTTGTCATTTTTTTGCAGTACATGCTCGGCAAAGTTTTCATAACCTGGAGAACCTTCTTTCAGCTGAATTGGAAGTGCCGGTTTTCCATCCGGAAAATATTTAGCTTTACCCAAAAATATATTTTTAATTTCTTCGGGGCTCAGATTGACCTGATTACTGGGGTTGACAATCACAACAACATCGGCCCAAACCATCGGAATCATCAAGAAAGCCACAATCATGGCCAGTATTCTTAGCTTCATATTCATGATCATTGCTCCCTAAAAGACCATATCGAAACCGGCGGTAACCAGTTTCGTATTGCCGAGAAAGGGCCAGTGTGAATGATCCACCGTATCATCGTACTGTACCTTCAGATCCATACCACGCCGAAAGTCCCAGCGTATCGTAGCCGTCTTGGTGAAATGACTTTCGGCATAGTATGGCCCGGTATAGTTGTCTTCATGGAACGAGGAATAAGTCAGCATGGGCAAAAAATTGCCGATATGGTAACCAACACCAAGAAGAGAGGAATGATAATAATCAAGATCGGTCGAACTTGGCCGCAAGAACTCATTGTACTCGGAGCGAACGACCCAGTTACCCGGATCGAGATTAACTGAAATACCCTGGAATTTCTGATGATCTCCTGTATGAATGGTCCCAGCCCCAGCCTGGGAACGTGTGACTTCATTCTGCATATAGACAACACGTACCTCCCACCAATCCTTGCTGAAATCCACATAGCTTCCAATCATGTTGTACCAGTATTCATCAATCGGCTGACCGTTACTCCCATCACCAGGACTGGTGTTGTAGTACATCAATTGCAACATCTTGTTGTTACGATCATGCTCGGCACCGGTCCAGATATTCCAGGTCACACTGACGTCTTGAATGGTATTGTTGTACAGAAGATTCATGCCGTTGTAGTGGTCAATCTGCCAGCCATACAGATCCCCAGGAGGTCGCATCCAAGGATAATCAAAACCAATATCAATAAAATCGGAGTACATAAAAATAGGCAAACGCTTGCGGCCGGCTTGAAGGGTCCAGCTTGGCGTCAGGTTATAACCCGCATAGAGCCAGTCGGGTGTCACATCACCATACTGATGGGGTGATAGCCGGGCAGTCAACTCACCCACCATGGAAATGCCGTTGTCAAACTGGAGGTTTTCCTGGATACCTGCTCGTGACTCCGGGCGAATGCTAAATCTGTGATCACCGTACACACCAACATTTGGCCAATTGCCCATGGCACATGGGTTATGTTCACCATGAAGAACGGGATCCACACTGGGTACAGAAACCACAGGAGCGGTTCCACCCATGCCGACCGAACCTCCTGGTGTACCTGGTGATCCTGAGGTCACATCTCCGCCAATCAACGAAGCAAACCCTGTCGTCGTGGCCGTAACGGCCCAGACACTACTGCTTATACCCAATATCACAAGTATGATCCACTGACGCACCTTCATCCCTGTCTCCTTTGCTGAGATCGCCTTATCGGTCTAGCAAAGAAATTCAGGATTTTTACAAAATACCGACAAACGGTTCTTGCATGATTATTCATTAATATGCTAACGAAGCCCCAAGCGACGAGCCAGTTTATGTAAATTACTAGGATCAAGATTGAGCACGCGCGCAGTTGCTGACCAATTGCCTTCACAACGGTTTAATGCCTGCTGAATATAGTGCCGCTGGAAAGCATGCGTCGCTTCCAGCAACGTAGTGGCTACCGTAAAACTTTCAGACATGTGGACTTTCGGTGTCGGCATGCCCAAATCCAGATCAAGAATCTGCGCGCTGAGGGTCATCATGTCGGTGCGGCGACCACCTTGAGATACTGCCTTGATGATGGCTCTGCTAATAACATGTTCCAGTTCCCGTACATTACCCGGCCATGCATATTGCATCAATACGTACTCAGCTTCCGCAGACAGCCGAACACTTCGCAATCCCATGCGGGCGCGATTAAGTTCAAGGAAATGACCAGCCAGCATAAGAATATCCTGACCACGCTCACGCAAGGGAGGAATCGGTACCGGGTAAACTGATAAACGATGATACAAATCAGCTCGGAATGCACCTTCACGAACAGACATCTGCAGATTTCGATTGGTGGCAGCGACAATGCGTACCTGAACCTTTCGAGGCTGATCCTCCCCTAAACGCTGAATTTCACCATTCTGCAATGCCCTGAGCAGTTTCGCCTGAATCGGCATGGGAAGTTCTCCAACCTCATCAAGAAAGAGCGTACCACCCTCTGCCGCTTCAAATCGTCCGGCACGATCCGATGTTGCACCCGAAAACGCACCACGTACATGTCCAAAAAGCTCACTTTCTGCCAGTGATTCTGGCAATGCTGCACAATTGACCTGTATCAGAGGACCGGTCCGTTGTGATCGAACATGCAAATAACGGGCAAAAAGTTCTTTGCCAACCCCAGTCTCACCAAGGAGCGTTACTGGCACATCGGAGGTCGCCACAACCTGGAGTTCCTGTAACAAGGCCTGGAGGACGGGGCTACGACCAATAATATCGGGCAATTGCGTATAAACGCCACCCTGCTCATGAGCTGTTGGCTGGATACGCAGACTACGTACTTCTTCTTCCAGACGGGTCATACGAATCGCTGCTTCCACGAGAATGATGTGTCGCGCCAGTTCCAGACGCATAGTCTCGTCAAAGGCATCCTGCTGCAGTGCATCCAGAGTCAAAATGCCCCAACGCTGACCTTCAACATACAAAGAAACTCCCATGCAGTCATGAACAGGCAAGGGCAATCCAAGCTGATTGGCCAATAGTCCGTCATAGGGATCGGGAAGTTCGGTACCTGGGCGAAAACGCATGGCTTCGCGTTGTGCCAAAATGGCCGAAAACCGTGGATGTAATGCCACTTTGAATCTGCGTCCAAACACTTCCTGCTCGAGACCCTCTGCAGCGACTGGGATCAAATGTTCATCCTGCTCATGCAGCAAGGCCACTGCATCACATTTGAAGTAGCTGCGCAGGGTTTGCACGACCCGTTGTAGACGTACTGCTGGAGGTAAAGCCATCACTAAATCGGCCAAAAGAACTTCTTCATCCATGGTATAAATCACCAAAAATGGTTCTAATTACCATAATTGAAAATGGTATAAATTACCATATATTTTTTATCATTCTGTTTTTATTAGTTATTTTTATTGGCACTCTCCTTGCTACGGGGTCTATACCCAAATCACGAATGGAGTCTGTCATGCCTCTTGAATCCCATGAACTTACCGGGCTTGCGCTTAGCGCCATCGCGCTAAAGCTACCGGGTGCCACCGCAGTCCTGCACCGCTACCGACTTGATTTCTGCTGTCGTGGACAACAAAGCCTCGCAGAAGCCTGTGAGCAGCGACATCAGAACCTTGAAACCGTCCTGAATGATCTCTATCCGTTGCTTGCCCAGGGTGCTCATGGTACGGACTGGACCCAGCATTCCACCCGGGAACTGACTCAGCACATTCTTCACACATACCATGAACAGCACCGCCAACAACTTCCTGAAATGATCCGTCTGGCTCGTCGGGTTGAACGGGTTCATGTTCAAAATCCGTCCTGCCCACACGGCCTGACTGATTTTCTGGACCAGATGATGCAGGAATTGGAAAGTCACATGATCAAGGAAGAACAGGTGCTTTTTCCCATGTTGAACCATCGACCCGGCAACCGTCCTGAAGGCCCCATCGCAGTAATGATGAGTGAACATGTCCAACATGGCGAAGCCCTGCAACGCATTCGTGAGCTCACCCATGATCTACAGGCCCCAGATGACGCCTGTACGACCTGGCGTGCACTATATCACGAACTGAGGTATCTCGAGGAACAACTGATGGAGCATATCCACCTGGAAAATCATGTTCTATTTGCCGGATTAACTCAGGAGTAATGGAATGAAACAGATCTTCAGCAAGGCCATGGCCCGAAACATCTTTTTGGGCAGTGCCGTATTCTTTCTGGTGCTCTACGTAGCACTCAGCGTTGACACCTGGGGTCAGATTCCCCAACGAGACCATGCGGCCGATATGAGTCTGTCCGCACAACGTGGCAAATATCTGGTTGATTCCAACAACTGTATTGGATGCCACACCATCAACGGCGAAGGTGCCTATTTTGCTCCAGAACTTGGCAATGTCTATACACGACGCGGTCCGGATTTCATCAAGGCCTGGATTCGCATCCAACCATCAGGCGTAGCTGGGCGTCGTCAAATGCCACAATTCCATTTTAGCAACCAGGATCTCGACGATATTACTGCCTATCTAAAGTGGTTATCTCATATCGACACCAATGGCTGGCCACCCAATATTCAGGGTTAACTTTCCTACTGACTTTATCTGGAGCTGACATGAAATACTTATCACAAAGGGTCGCCCTACCCTATTTTGCAGCTGCATTGCTGCTTTTTGCCGGGCAAATTATTTTCGGTCTTCTGGCAGGTTATCAATACATTGATGGTACGTTCCTTTTTCCCGAACTACCCTTTAGCACCGTTCGCATGGTGCATACCAACCTACTGATTGTCTGGCTGTTAATGGCATTCATGGGTGCTGCCTACTTCATTGTTCCCCAGGAAGCACAGACCGAACTCTATTCGCCACGCTTGGCCCTTGCCACCTTTTGGGTTTTCTTTCTGGCGGGAGCCCTGACTATTTTGGGTTATTTGTTCATTCCTTACAGCCATCTTGCTGCCATCACGGGTAATGCCATGCTTCCAACAATGGGTCGTGGCTATCTGGAGCAGCCACTGCCAACCAAAATCGGCATTGTCCTGGGTGCGTTGTCTCTTCTCTTTAACATCACCATGACACTCGCCAAGGGTCGTAAAACCTCACTAAACATCATCCTGGTTGGTAGCCTCTGGGGGCTAGCACTTTTATTCCTTCCAGCATTCTATTTTCCTGTTGATACGGTCAAAGCCAGTTACAGCTGGTGGTGGGTGGTCCATGGCTGGGTCGAAGGAGACTGGGAACTGATACTCAGCGCCCTGCTCGGATTCATTCTTATCCGTACCACAGGGATTGACCGTGAAGTTGTCGAAAAGTGGATGTATGTGATCGTCAGCATGACCCTGGTGACCGGTATTCTTGGTATTGGACACCACTACTATTTTATTGGTGCACCGGCATACTGGATCTGGATTGGCTCCATCTTCAGTGCACTTGAACCCGTTCCTTTCATCATGCTGATTGTCTTTGCACTGGGTATCCTGTTCAAACGCCGCCACCAGCACCCAAATCGCGCCGCAACCCTCTGGAGTATGGGCACACCGATCATGGCCTTTCTGGGGGCTGGATTATGGGGGTTCATGATTACTCTAGCTCCAGTACAGCGTCTGGCACATGGCAGCAATATGACCGCTGCGCACGGACACTTGGCCTTTTTTGGTGCCTATGCCATGGTAGCCTTGGCGATTATCTCCTACGCCATGCCCTATCTGCGTGGACGTGAGGCGAACAGCCTGAAAGCGCAGCGCTGGGAAATGACCGGATTCTGGGTCATGGCCCTTTCGATGCTGGGCATTGCCCTGAGTCTGACCGGTGCAGGACTGGTAACTATTTTTCTACAACGTTCCGGCTCATCACCCATGAGCTTCATGGATGTCCAAGATCAGGCCCGCATCTTTTTCATTCTGCGCGAAGGATTTGGATTTGGTTTTCTGGGTGGATTAGTGTGCTATCTAATCAGCTTTGCGATCCCGGGTGCTTATTCCTTTGATCAGGAAACACGACAAGCTTTGGAATCATAAACCACCGGGGAGCATGCCTGAGGCATGCTCCTTACCGAACAGGAGCGATCATGTCGAGCTCGAATACACCTATAGCTGATGGGCGCCCCTTACCGGGTGATCTGGCCATCTGGGTGTTCATCATGGCCGAACTACTGGTTTTTGCGGTATTTTTCATGGTATTTGCCTGGGTCAAACATCAGCACATGCTGCAATTTCAAACCCTGCAACTACAATTGCACCGCAATTGGGGACTTCTCAACACCTTGTTTCTGCTCAGTGGCAGCTTCGCCATGGCTGAGGCAGCCCACCGCCAGAACCAGGGTCACAAGCGCTCAGACATTCTGATAACCATGATGTTTGCACTGGCTTGTGGCATTGGTTTTGTGTTCATGAAGCTGCATGAGTTTGCTGTCGATACCCAAACTGGAATGACACTATCGAGCAGTCTGTTTGCCACATTTTACTGGTGTATGACCTTCTTTCACTTCATGCATGTCCTGCTTGGCCTGACCATCATTGCAATTGTTACCTACAAAGTAGCTTTTCTCGAGCTTCCTGAGCACTACAGCGGCATTGATACCGTCGCCTCGTACTGGCATATGGTTGATCTGGTCTGGCTCATTCTTTTCCTGCAGCTGTATGTACTGATTTAGGAGCACACTCATGTTGTTGTCTTCTGGAACACTATGGCCGATCTGGCTCCTGCTCCTGGTATTGACACTCATTAGCCGTCAATTAAGTCTCAACCTGTCCGGAAACTGGATCGTTCTGTTGCCACTGCTGACCTTAGGTAAAACTCAGCTCATCATCGATCACTTCATGGGACTGAAACGCAGTCACTGGGCCTGGCGTATGCTTTTCTTTACCTACCTTACCCTGGTTCTTGGCTGGATTAGCAGTATGTCCTTACTTTCTGGAACTCATTGAACCTATTCGGAAGATTTCCTTATGAACCATCCCTATTATCAGCCACAAGGGCATGAAATTGACCTTTTTATGTCCGCATGGAAGGCCAAACGACCTGTTTTATTGAAGGGACCTACAGGTTGCGGCAAAACTCGCCTGGTTGAATACATGGCTTCCAAGCTTAATTTGCCGCTCATGACTGTTTCCTGCCACGATGAACTCAGCGCAGCCGATCTGGTTGGGCGTCATCTGATTGATGCCAATGGTACCTGGTGGCAAGATGGCCCCCTGACTCGCGCTGTCCGAAGTGGCGGCATCTGCTACCTGGATGAGGCGGTCGAAGCCCGTAAGGATACGACCGTTATCATCCACAGCCTGACTGATGACCGTCGATGTCTTTATCTGGATCGCACCGGAGAAATACTCCATGCCAGCGCATCGTTCATGCTGGTCATTTCGTATAACCCAGGATACCAGCAAGGTATCAAAGGATTGAAACCGAGCACCCGACAACGTTTTGTAGCGCTTCAACTTGATGTCCCAGCTCCGGATGTTGAAGCCAAAATCATTCATCAGGAGACCCAGCTTGACCCAGAACTCTGTTCCCGATTGGTACGTTTTGGTCAGGCCTTGCGCCGAAATGCCGCCCATGAACTTGAGGAAGGTCCGGGCACGCGTATTCTGGTCGCAGCCGCTGCACTGATCCAGCAAGGATGCCCGTTGCACCAGGCTTGCGAGGCAGCCGTTCTGCAGTCGCTAAGCGACAACAACGAAGTCCTGGCTGCATTGCGACCGGTCATGCACGCCATCATGGGTCGTATGGACATGTGACCATGGAAGAAAAAATTGGCTTGTTCTGGCATCAGCATATCACCCGACTGGGTCGAAGAACCCATCCAGATGCAACCATACGTCTGGTCGATATGCGTCATCACGCCTTGTGTCTGTTCCGCGCATTCGGCGGTTCTGGCAGCATCCAGATTGCTGAATCTGAGCCATGTACCTATACCGGCCTTCGCCACTGGGCGGAGCGGCTTGGTGGTCAAGGACGACGCATCATCCTTGCACGGCTTGGCCCGCATTACTTTGGAATTCCGGGATCCATTGGTTTTTATCCCGATCGTGCCAATAACCGACGACTGATTGACTGGTGGGCTGCCTTAGCAGCACAACTCGGTATGTGTAGAGGTTCATGGCTAGAGCGGCATATTCAGGCAACGCTGGCCATTCTTCATGATTATCCCGGTCTGGCCGATGATTACCAGCATCTGGTCAGAGCCGAACTGATACGCCGTCCCCAACCAGATTCCCTACCAGCTGAACGCGCCAGCCAGGAACATCAGTTGCGTCAGTTGCTGACCAATCCGGGGCTGCGCCCGAAGTTTCCCGTCCTCTTTGATCAGCTTGAACCGGTTGTGCTCTGGCTCATGCCCGGTCCTCGAGGTCAGGCCAGCGCATGCAATCATCTCCAGAAAAATCCGACCCAAAAATCGGGCGTACACCAAAGTCAGCGTGATAACCGGATCCGACAGTTTAACTACGAACAGGATCCTGGTGATCAACAAGGTCTCCTGATCTTTCGCCCTGAATCCATATTCAGCTGGAGTGAATATAGCCCTGGACGGCATCAGGAAGATGCAAACGATGATGAAGACCTCGGAGAAGCCCTGGACGATCTGGATCAACTCACCTTAAGTGGTCAATCGGTCTCCATGCAACGTGTCTTGGAGTTGCAGGTGCATCAACCCGAGCAGAAAATCCCCCGCCATACAGACACCGGGAAAGGTGATGAGTGGGATTATGTCAACAAAGTGTTACGTCGCGGTTGCTGTCGCATTGTCCAGAAGTCAGCCGATGCCAGTACGGGGCACCCCCTTTTTCCCTTGTCTGCTTCCATTCAACGCCAACTCGACCGACAGTGGCAGCACTGGGATTTGCAACAACGAAGGATTCAACATCAGGATGATGGTGAACTTGACCTCAGTGCTTACCTCGATCAAAAAACCAGGAGACAGAATCAGCACCGTGTCTTTCAACGCCTGCATCGGCACCAGCATGATCTGGCATGTCTGCTCTTGGCCGATGCTTCCTTATCAACAGAAAGTACCTTGCGCTCAGGACGCAGTATTGCCGATGTCATGAGCGATGCCATGCGCATGCTGGCTTATACCCTCAAAAAACAGAATGATCCGTGGGCCATCTACAGTTTCCACTCCCAAGGGCAAGTGGTGCATATTCAGGAACATAAACGTTTCTCCGATTCGTTGGTCCTGGATGAACGCCTGTTTTGGCAACCCCAAGGTTACACACGCATGGGTCCAGCAATCCGTCACGCCGTCAGTTTGCTAGAAGATCAGCCGCAGAATCAACGCCTGTTATTACTGCTGAGCGATGGCAAACCCAATGACCGTGACTACTACGAAGGACGCTATGGTCTGGAAGACTGTCGCCATGCCGTCTTGCAGGCACGCCGAACTGGAACCCATGTCTTCTGTGTAACCCTTGACAAGGAAGGTGGTCCGTACCTGCCCTATCTGTTCGGATCGGCAGGATACAGCCTGATGCAACGTTGTGAGGATCTGCCACTGGCCTTGCCCCGCATCTATGCCCGATTACGTGAATACTGGCTCTAACTAACCATCCTGGCCGTCTACCCGAGTGGACATCAGCCAGGGAAAATAACGAATTTCATAAACCAGGAATCCTGTAAACCAGCAGCTCGCTGAAGTAATGAGCCAAAACAGGTAATGCGCTTGCAGAACGGGAACAAGCAAAGGCAATACACGCAGCAATGCTGCGATCATGATGGCGGCATATGCCACGATTTCCTCACGATCAGCGCACAAAAAACGACCGGTATGTCCTTGGGCGGTCCGGGTGATCATGCCGATGATCAATCCAGCCGTTGCCCCCACAGACCAGACATGAATGATCATAAGTTGGCTTCCCCATCCGGTTATCGCTGCCGCGATCAGGAAGAAACCAAAAATGAGCCAACCATAAGATACATGAAGAATCCACAGCATGGGTTTTTTCCAGCTCGATAACGGATTCCACCCCCACCATCGGACTGCATGCAAGACCCCAGCGAAAACGGCCATTATGGCGGTCATAGCTCCTCTGGGAAATAAAATCCAGCTACTTAAGCTCAGAAGAGTCAGTACGGGCAGCAGGCGCTCCAGCCACTCCAGTCGGTACTGTTCAACGCCTTTAATCGCGTTACGGGTAAACATCGGAATCACACGACCGGCAATCATGGTTTCCAGAAAAATGATCAAAGCCAGTGCTGCCAAAACAGGATGAAGCCAGTTCAACTTTATGCAATGCATTAAGCTGGCGTAGAAAAGGGTATTCGCCAAGGCTAACATCAACAGCAAAACCGGAACAAAATAATTGCGTCGACTCCTAGCCTTGATGATGATGCGTCCAAGCAGGCACGTCATCAGAAGATCAAAGCCCACATCAATGACTGCCCACATGGGCAACGGCATCAGCCAGGGTCCAAGGCGGGCTAGCAGCCATAAAATCGCCAGAAATCCGAGCAAACCTCCCCTAGGGGTTTGCAATCCGGTCCAGTTCTTCACCGCAGTCAGCAAAAATCCACTGATCACTGCGAGCACGAAACCAAAAATCATTTCATGGGCATGCCAGGCCAGCATGGGTTCCTTTGGATTAAGATATGGAAAACCGGCATAGATGAATACCCAGAATGGAATTGCCAATAGAGCGTACGCCGCTGCAAGGAGATAAAAAGGACGAAATCCAAGTCTTAGTACCGGCCAACCCCCAGGGGGTGGGTAGATCGGATCTCGCAAATGAAGCAAAGGACGACTCGGGTTCATAACCAATTCCCTATCTAAATTTCTGAACAGTTCATCATGGATTCAGGAGCCTGGCACGTATTTCAGGTTGTTGAAGTAACGATGCCTGTACTTGAACCACGATCTGGCCTGTGGCATCAACCTGAGTCAGCACAGGCTGGTGGGCAAAAGCATGCTTGCCCAGTGCCCGGACATGCACTCCAAGTACACCTTCAAGCATCCCAAGATCACCATGAGTGACACGAACCAGACGCAGCGACGTTCCGGAAAGATGATGCATGGATGCCATTTCGCGTAGCGTTTGCAGCCCGTCGTCCGGATCCATACTGATGAGAATGGCTGGCAATGCGCCATGGTGATCTTGCTGCACCGCTTGTTCAAACTGATGAACCTGTTCAATTTCATAAGGACAGACATCGGTACAGGAACTGTAAAACATACCGAACAACCACGCCTTACCCGCCAGAGCGGCCAAACGAAACTGATGGCCATCCTGATCCTGAAACTGCACATCAGGCAACTGATAGAAGCTGTCATTAGCACGGGCATCACTGATAAAAATCAAACTCATGACCATCATCAAAGA
>JAJZUM010000215.1 GCA_021848605.1 Pseudomonadota bacterium
GATCTAGTAATGCGGTCAATTTGACCGATGGTCTGGATGGATTGGCCATCATGCCAACTGTCATGGTGGCCTCGGCTTTGACGGTTTTTGCCTATCTGAGCGGCAATGTGAAATTTGCTGAATACCTGCATATTCCCTATGTGGCGAGGGCCGGTGAACTGATCGTAGTAACGTCCAGTATGATTGGAGCTGGCCTTGGCTTTCTCTGGTTCAATGCCTATCCAGCCCAGGTGTTTATGGGTGATGTAGGCGCTTTGGCGCTTGGGGCGATGCTTGGAACAATCGCCATTATCGTTCGTCAGGAAATTGTACTGTTTATCATGGGTGGGGTTTTTGTCATGGAAACCGTATCCGTCATGCTGCAGGTAGCTTCATTCAAACTGACCGGTCGCCGAATTTTTCGTATGGCACCGATCCATCATCATTTTGAACTCAAAGGATGGCCCGAAACCAAGGTTGTGGTGCGCTTTTGGATCATCAGCCTGATGCTGGTGCTTCTTGGTTTGTCCACGCTGAAGATTCGTTAAAACGGGAGCAGGGATTCATGTCGGATGCAGTGCTTTACAGGAATACACGTTGGGGCGTTGTCGGACTGGGAACGACCGGACTTTCCTGTGTGCGATTTCTGCGTCAGCACGGCTATCCGGTAAGTGTGCTGGATACACGCATGCAACCACCGGGCATGGAAGAGTGTTCAAGGCTCTGGCCTGAGGTAGAAATTCATCGAGGCCCTTTGACGGCCGAGCACTTGAGTCAATGCGATCAGTTACTTGTCAGTCCGGGTGTGTCCGTCTATGAACCTGCACTACAGGAATGGAAAAACGAACGTCCAGGTCGCCAACTCGTTGGTGATATTGAACTCTTTGCCATGCACGCCAAGGCACCTGTTGTCGCGATAACAGGATCGAATGCCAAGAGTACGGTAACAACCTTGGTGGGAGAGATGGCCGTAGCGAGCGGACTTAACACCCAGATCGGCGGTAATCTTGGTAAACCTGCTCTTGATCTGCTTGATGATCGCTGTGAGCTTTATGTCCTCGAGTTGTCCAGTTTCCAGCTTGAGACTACTTTTTCACTCAAGCCGGAAGTGGCAACGATTCTCAATATGAGTGAAGATCACCTCGATCGCTACGCATCCATGGCTGAATATCACGCTGCTAAACAACGTATTTATCGTCATTGCCATAAAATAGTATTCAATCGGCAGGATCCGTTGACTCAACCACTGATCCATCAAGAAATGCTGGTTCAAAGCTTTGGAAAGGATGAGCCGGATCTTGGCCAGTGGGGATTGGTGCAACGGGATGGTGATTTATGGCTTTGTCAAGGTCGGGATTTGTGGCTCAATGTTCGGGAAATGAAAATTCGCGGACTGCACAATAGTTTGAATGCGCTGGCTGCACTTGCTCTTGGAACCAGTGTGGGGCTTGATAAGGAGGCTATGCTTGGAGTGCTTCGATGCTTTGCTGGTCTCGAGCATCGTTGCAAATGGATTCGTGAACATGAGGGGGTGCGTTATTATGACGACTCCAAAGGAACCAATGTAGGAGCAACACTCGCAGCACTTGAAGGTCTTGGCTTTGAAGCCCCAGTCGTCGTGATCTTAGGTGGCATCGGAAAGGGTCAGAATTTCAGGCCACTTCATGCTGCCTTAAAGCAGTTCGCCCGTGCTGTTGTGCTCATGGGGGTGGATGCCCCGCTCATTGCTGCCTCTGTTCCAGAGGAAGTTCCTTTTGTGTTTGCATCCACTATGTCGGACGCTGTTGCCCAGGCACGCCAGCTTGCCAAATCGGGTGATGCTGTACTGCTTTCACCCGCATGCAGTAGTTTTGATATGTTTCGGGATTACCACGATCGTGGCCAGCAGTTTATTCAGTGCGTGGAGGATTTGCAATGAATCCGCTTCTACGGCTGATACCTTCGTACCGGCCTGATCCGGCGAGCTGGTTATTGATGTCAGCTGGGGCCTTGCTGACCCTGGGGCTCATTATGGTGGCTTCTGCATCCATGGATGTCGCAAACGTCCAGTTTGGGCACCCATTTTATTTTGTAATACGTCATGGTACCTATATTGCTGTCGGTGTGAGTTTGGCAGTCATCATCTACAAGATTCCCGTCCATCAAATTCAGGAAAAAAGCACCTTTATCTTCATGAGTGCATTGATCTTGTTGATTTTATTGTTGATTCCTCATGTGGGTCGTCGAGTCAATGGCAGTTTGCGCTGGATTGGTATCGGCGGACTTACGATACAACCCTCTGAATTAGCCAAAATTGCCATGGTCATGTTCATGAGTGCATTTCTGGTACGACGTCGTGATGAAGTGCGGGAAAGCTGGTCAGGTTTAATCAAGGCCGCTGGCGTATTGGGTCTGACATCCGTGTTACTGATGTTTGAACCAGATTTCGGGGCAACGGTGGTGGTATTAACCACATCTGCCATCATGCTCTGGCTGGCAGGCAGCGGTGCAAAGCAGACAGCAATCAGTGTCGTGCTTGGTGTATTCGCTGCAGGCATTCTTGCGGTCTCAAGCAGCTATCGTGTACAACGCCTGACCGCCTATGTTCACCCTTGGGCCCACCCCTTTGATCAGGGTTATCAACTGACCCAATCACTGATTGCCTTTGGGCGAGGAGGCTGGACGGGTCTTGGTTTGGGTAATTCCATACAAAAGCTCTTTTATCTTCCGGAAGCACATACGGACTTTGTTTTTGCCGTTTTTGCCGAGGAATTCGGATTTATTGGAGTCAGCATTGCCATCGGTTTGTTCATGGTGCTTGTGTACAACGGCTTGAAGATTGGTTTTGAAGCTGAGAAAAAGGGACAGGTGTATGGCGCTTATCTGGCCTATGGTCTTTCGGTTCTAATCGGGCTGCAAGCCTGTGTCAATATGGGTGTTACTTCAGGGGCCTTGCCAACCAAAGGATTAACCTTACCTCTGGTCAGTTATGGTGGAAGTAGTCTAGTGGTTGAACTCGGCATGATTGCCATGTTGTTAAGGGTACGCTACGAGACGCTGCTGATGCCCCAGTCAGGAAGGGGGGGGCGATGAAAACCCTAATGGTGTTGGCTGGAGGTACGGGTGGACATGTGTTTCCTGAGAT
>JAJZUM010000216.1 GCA_021848605.1 Pseudomonadota bacterium
TCCGATCTAACAAAACCCGCCAAGCTTAACAGTCCAAGAAACTTTGTAGCCTTCATTCGCATTCACTCCAGTCCATGAAAAATCCTAACCCTATTAATTTACCAAACTTATTTACAAAATTCTACAGCATCCTGGAATCTCAGCAAAGCTTTCACAGCAATGCAATCAAATCTGGTGTTCAACCGCAGTATATTGTCAAACTACCATCTATAAATGCACCCCATGTTGAGGTCTTTTATGATTGCCGAGTTTTTGCAACTGTATCGTCCAAGTTTGGGGACACTGCTTCGTCCTGTTTTGCAGTACACGTCCGCTTGGGGTGTGCAGGACTCATCCCTATTCGCCGTCAAATCCGTCACACGACAGGTTTACAGCCCCATTCACTGGCCCGTAAGCCTCACCGCCGACTGGTATCACCCTCACAACAGCGAGCTTAGCTCGACAGTGGTTGTGCTGATCCACGGCGGAAGCTGGCGCAGCGGTCGTCCGGACGGCATTGAAATGACCGGTCTCGCATCGTTTCTTGCCTCGCATGGCTTAACGGTTATCGCCCCCAAGTACCGGCTGGCTCCAACATGGCTTCATCCTAGCCCCCTTGAAGACTTGCACATGCTGCTTGATCGACTGCCCGGCCTCTGCAAAACCCAAGGACTGACGATTCAACACATCAGTTTATGGGGCTATTCGGCCGGAGCCCATCTTGCAGCCATGCTTGGCCTGCAAAGGTCCGCAGCTGAAATTAAAGCAGTTGTGACCGGAGGCCTGCCCGCCGACCTAAGTCTTTGGCCACGCTCACCGATTGTTGCCAGCTATCTTGGCGTTTCTGCTGCCCAGGACCCCGGGCGCGCTCGGCAAGCATCGCCTCTTTATAACATTGATACAAGCGCACCACCTTTTTTTCTTTATCATGGCACTGCGGATACGCTGGTTGAACCCACCCAGTCCCTGTTGATGGTCAACCAACTTTCCCATCAGGGTGTACATGCCATTTGCCGTATGATTCCTGGTTACGGACATATTGGCTGCGCTCTACATCCTGGCCCCATCCTGAGAGATGCCCTTGATTTTCTGCGACATCCTCTTACTTTATCTGCATCCTACTGATCAATTGAGGAATATCCGATGTTTTCAGCCCTGGAGAACCCTTCTGCACTTATCGTCATCGATCTGCAAAAAGGAGTTCTAGCACTTCCTTTGGCACATCCAACCGAGCCAGTTCTTCGCAACACCCGTACCCTACTCGATGCATTTCGGATACGAAATTGGCCCTGTTTCATAGTCACCGTGCATGGCGCAGCGCCCGGACGCACCGAACTACCACGACCTTCCCATCCAAGACCGGATGACTGGGCTGAACCTGAACCCATATTGAATATTCAGCCTACTGATCTTAGGGTTCATAAACATGTTTGGGGTGCCTTTACCCATACCCATTTGCATGATCAATTACAGCAACGCCGCATTCGTCAGCTGGTCATAACCGGTATAGCAACCAGTCTTGGCGTTGAATCCACAGCGCGATCAGCCTTTGAACTGGGTTACCATGTTTCGCTGGTTCGGGACGCCATGACCGATCTGACTGCCGAGGCGCATGAACACAGTTGCAAGTACATTTTCCCCCGACTTGGAGAAACGGGAACAACGGCTGACATGATCCATCTACTTGCCAGGATCAAACCCAGTGACTGATACCTTTCGCGCTCTGCGCAACCAAGCCTACCGTCAATGGGCAACCGGCGCACTTGTGTCCAACATAGGCACCTGGATGCAGCGTACTGCTCAAGACTGGATGGTTCTGACCCAATTGACTCACCATAATGCCACCGCCGTTGGATGGGTTATGTCCTTACAATTTGGTCCCCAGTTAGCGCTAACACCTCTGGCGGGTCATTTGGCTGACCGCTTTGAACGACGGAAACTCCTGATATATACCCAGTCAGCCATGGCGCTGACTGCCCTGTTGCTCGGCACGCTCAGTCTGCTCAACCTGATCAATCTGTATCGGCTTTACGTCTTTGCTTTGGCACTCGGTATTTTTTCTGCCCTTGACGCCCCAACGCGGCAAGCCTTTGTGGGCGAATTGACCGGAGAAGACGATTTGCCGAATGCCATTGCCCTGAACTCAGCATCATTCCATGGAGCACGACTGCTCGGGCCGGCCTGTGCTGGCTTGTTGATGACCCAACTTGAACCGGGCTGGGTATTTTTACTCAATGCCCTATCGTACATACCCCTGCTGCATGCACTTCGCACCCTACAAACACGCCCCTGGACACAATCCAGCCAATCCGATCATTCCCTGCTGGCCGGACTGCGTTATGTGCAACAGCGCCCTGAACTCAGCATCCTGCTGTTGCTGATTTTCTTAGTCGGCACCTTTGGCCTGAACTTTCCCATTTTTATTGCCACCATGTCCGTACAGGTCTTTCATGCTGGTCCGGATGTATTTGGCTTACTGTCATCGTCAATGGCCGTTGGCTCCGTAGCGGGCGCACTTTATTCCGCCAGCCGTATCAAACCGAGCCGTATCGGCTTGCTCCTGGCTGCCATCCTTTTTGGAGTTGGGTGCATCAGCGCCGCTCTAGCTCCCAACCTGATCCTGTTTGCTGTCATTCTGGCCGTAACCGGTCTGGCAGCGCAATTTTTCAACACCAGCACCAACAGCCTGGTTCAGTTAGGTACCGATCCCGGCATGCGTGGCAGGGTCATGGCCATATTGCTTGCTCTTTTTCTGGGAGGCACACCCCTAGGCGCCCCATTAATGGGTTCAATTGCCGATCATATGGGTGCTCGATGGGCCATGATCTGCGGAGGTAGTTCTGGCTTGATTGTCGCAGCCATATGGACCATCTATCTTCTACGCAGACATCAGAGGAGTCATCATGTCCCGAACTGAACTTGAATCAATTCTGGATCAGCTGCATGATTTTGCCACTGTGCGCAACTGGCAGAGCTTTCACACACCGAAGAACCTGAGCATGGCGCTCAGCGTCGAAGCTGCGGAACTCATGGAAATTTTCCAGTGGTTGCAAAACGGAGAAGTT
>JAJZUM010000217.1 GCA_021848605.1 Pseudomonadota bacterium
CCTGTGGAGAGGAAGGCTCTGACCCGACGCGCAAGCGCCGGGCGAAACCAGCCTCGACGAAGCAGGAAGTCAGCTTTGTTCCTGTTTAGGCAGGAATGAGCAAGTCTGACGGAACGGTGCCCTAGTGATCCCTGGAAATGGCATGAATGAGTTGAGGAGGATGTGTGGCAAGCAATCTCTGGCGTATGGCGTTGATCCAGATGAATCCGTTGGTTGGTGCTATCGAAGACAATACGGAAAAGGTTCTCGATTGGTCCAGAAAAGCACAAGAGCAGGGTGCAGGGCTGGTCGTCTTCCCTGAGCTGGTTTTGACGGGCTATCCACCGGAAGATTTGTTGCTGCGTCCCTCACTGGCCTTACGTGTTGAGCAGGCCATTAATCGCCTGGTCACGGAGCTGAAGGTTCCTGCGCTCATTGGATATCCGGCGCAACGTGATGACGCACTTTATAATGTTGCGGCTTATATTCGCCCGGGGTGTCGACCTCAGGAGTATCGCAAACGTTGTTTGCCCAATTACCAGGTTTTTGACGAAAGACGATATTTTCAGTCAGGAACCGAGCCGTTGCTCATTGAACATGGTCCGGTGCGTTTGGGGCTTCTGGTGTGTGAAGATATTTGGGATCAATCTACGGTCGAAGCAACGCTTGATTGTGGCGCAGATTTGCTCTGTTGTATGAATGCGTCTCCCTTTCATGCTGGCAAAGCTAAGGAACGTCTACAGATATTGCGGCAACATCAGCACAAGCATCCGGTTGTTTATGTTAATGCTATTGGGGGTCAGGATGAACTTGTGTTTGATGGCGCTTCGTTGATCCTCGATACCGACGGCGAGGTTGTCCAGCAAGCACCCAGTTTTCGCGAGCAGATGTTGCTGCAGGATTTTCAGGGTGTGGACCCTGTTTGTACAGGTGCATCGGCTCAGGAAATGCCTTTTGAAGCGGAACTCTATCAGGCCTTGGTACTGGCGGTTGCAGATTATGTGAACAAGAATCGCTTTCCGGAAGTGGTTTTGGGGTTGTCTGGCGGCATTGATTCGGCATTGACGCTGTGCATCGCTGTTGATGCACTGGGAGCTGATCGGGTGCAGGCCGTCATGATGCCCTTTCGTTATACTGCGCCGATGAGTGAGGAAGATGCTGCCGAACAGGCTCGTCGCTTGGGTGTGCGCTACCATAACGTGCCGATTGAACAGCCAGTTCAAGCACTTTTGGATACCCTGCAACCTATGCTGATGGGGCCACTGGGAACAACGCTAGAGAATCTTCAGGCACGGGTGCGTGGCAATCTGCTTATGGCTTTGTCTAATCTCAGGGGGGCGTTGGTATTGACGACTGGAAACAAGTCCGAGATGGCAGTCGGTTATGCGACCCTGTATGGCGATATGGCAGGTGGTTTTGATGTACTCAAAGATGTTTACAAGACATTAGTCTTCAAGTTGGCACGCTGGCGTAATCAGCAGTCTGGGGAAGCCCCAATTCCACAACGCGTGATTGATCGTCCGCCTTCTGCGGAACTGGCCCCGGACCAGAAGGACGAGGATACTTTGCCTCCCTATGATGTATTGGATGCCATTTTGAACGCCTATATTGAAGGTGACCAGAGTGCGGAGCAGATTATTCGGGCGGGGCATGATCGTGTGATGGTGTACAAGGTCTTGCGCATGGTGGATCGAAATGAGTACAAACGTCGACAGGCCGCCATTGGGCCTCGAGTGACTCGACGTGGTTTTGGTCGTGATCGTCGTTATCCGGTGACTCAGGGTTGGCAGCCGGGCCTTTAAGGGGACAGGCCCGACATATTTAGACCAGACGCCTTTTCAGTCCCATCATGGCAAGAATCTTGGTTGAGATTTCTTCAATAGACAGGTGGGTGCTGTCGACATAGTGAATGCCTTCACGATTGTAGATGGCGGTTGCTGCCCGAATTTCCTGCTCGCACTGGCGAAGAGTAGCGTATCGGCTGTCAGGTTTGCGTTGATGGCGAATAGCTGCCAATCGTTGTGGTTCAATGGTCAACCCAAAAAGCTTTTTCTTAAAGGGGCGCAGAACTGCCGGAAGATTCATGTCCACCAGGTCTTCCTCGGTTAACGGGTAATTGGCAACATGAATGCCAAACTGCAATGCCATATAAATGGAAGTCGGCGTTTTCCCGGAGCGGGACACGCCGATCAGGATCAGGTCAGCACGGTCGTAATGACGGGTTCGGGCTCCATCGTCATTATCGAGAGCAAAGTGCACTGCATCAATTCGGGTGCCATAGGTGCTTTCTGAAACAATGGCGTGTGATTTTCCAACCGTATTGGCGGAGTGCTGGCTGAGCTCCTGTTCCAGGGAGCCGACGAAGGCATCAAAAACATCAAGACGGAATGCATTGGCTGTGCGTAAGATGGAGCGCAATTCGGGTGCAATAATGGTGTCGATGACGATGGGTCGGGCCTCGTCAATATGTGCCCGTTCGTTTATTGCCTGAACAGCAGCGAGCGCTTTTTCAGCACTATCGACATAGGGTAAGGTCTGTTCTTCAAACTCTACGGTATCAAACTGGGAAAGCAGGCTATGGCCCAAGGTTTCAGCGGTGATGCCGGTACCATCTGAAATGAAAAAAACACTTCTGCGAGTCATGGCTTATCTGTTCCTATACACTTGAGCAAAGTTGCTCATAGGATTGATCCGCACTTCGTTGATGCGGCTTTCGCTGCCCAACTGAAGCCTCTTGACGCTCAGTTGCGCCGGAGGAACGCGCCAGCAGAATCCGCCGCACTTCGGTGTGCGCCATGAACCGGACGATATCCGGGTCGTGGAGTCGTGCTTTCACGTTCCGCGCTGCGTTGAAGTCCGCCTGGAGCACGTCCCCGTTGGCACGGTGAAATTTGTCGCCCACCCGCTTGCCTTCCAGCAAACCAGAG
>JAJZUM010000045.1 GCA_021848605.1 Pseudomonadota bacterium
CTCTGTTTATTCTTTATACCTCGGGTTCAACGGGTAAACCCAAAGGCGTGCTGCATACAACGGGTGGCTATTTGCTGAACTGCATCATGTCTTTTCTTTATGTTTTTGATTATAAAGAACACGAGATTTTCTGGTGCACCGCTGATGTTGGCTGGGTGACGGGACACAGTTATATTGTCTATGGCCCCTTGGCTGCAGGAGCTACCAGTCTGGTTTTTGAAAGTACGCCAACGTATCCCCATGGTGGAAGATTCTGGGAAGTCATTGACAAGTGGCAGGTCAATATTTTTTATACGGCACCTACGGCACTTCGTTCACTAATGCGTCTTGGGGAAGCGCCGGTCAAGGCGCATCAGCGAACCTCACTGCGCGTACTTGGCTCGGTTGGCGAACCGATCAATCCTGAAGCATGGGAATGGTATTTTCATGTGGTCGGCGATGCACGCTGTCCCATCGTAGACACCTGGTGGCAAACAGAGACGGGTTCCATCATGATGACGCCGCTACCGGGTGCCATTGACCTCAAGCCAGGTTCAGCCACGCTTCCTTTCTTTGGAGTTAAGCCGGAAGTAGTTGATGCTGAAGGTAAAGTACTGGAAGGAGCTTGTTCAGGCAACCTGGTCATCAGCAAGACATGGCCCAGTCAGATCCGAACTGTTTTTGGTGATCACGAACGCATGGTTTCTACTTATTTTACGGCCTATCCTGGTAATTATTTTACGGGGGATGGCGTCCGGCGCGATGAAGATGGCTATTACTGGATTACCGGCCGGGTCGATGATGTGCTGAACGTATCGGGACACCGCATGGGTACTGCTGAAATTGAATCAGCGCTGGTGCTGCACGATGCCGTGGCCGAAGCGGCTGTTGTCGGATTCCCTCACGACATCAAGGGACAAGGTATTTATGCCTATGTCACACTGATGAATGGAGTCACTTCGAGCGAAAGCTTACGCAAGGAGTTAATGACGTTTGTCGCCAAGGAAATCGGACCCATTGCCCGCCCCGATGTGATCCAGTTTGCTGGAACCCTGCCACGAACACGTTCAGGCAAAATCATGCGCCGTATCTTGCGCAAGATTGCCGAGAATGAACTTGGTAATCTTGGCGACACCTCCACACTGGCAGATCCTTCTGTACTGGAGGATTTGATCCAGAACCGTCAGAAACTCAGCTAATCCCATCAACCCGATAGCGTTTCAGCAAAAACGCTATCGGGGTTTCGCGTTTCAGGGAACCATACTGGTGTGCCACATCCATGTTAAGTCGTGAATCGCAAAAGGTCTGAGCAGCCTGTTCAGGTGCATACTGGAACATTAGGCTGCATTGCAGCGCAACAGCCATTCGGTCAACCCATCGCCGCCCTTCAAAAGCAGCATCTTCGACAGCAAGGTTCTTAAATTGTGAAAATCCTGTTTTCAACAACGCATCAAGTTCTGGGTGTGAGCCTTTTGCCTTGGCAATTTCCTGATGCAGCACATCCAAGGTTTGTGGTGATTTGTGCAATGCGCGAAGGACATCAAGACATTGCACATTACCACTGCCTTCCCAGATGGCATTGATGGGGGCTTCACGGTAAAGACGTGGCATCATGCTATTTTCCATGACGCCACTCCCACCGATGCATTCCATGGCCTCATAGGCATGCTGCGGCGTTCTTTTACAAATCCAGTACTTGCCGATGGCAACAGCAATGCGCGCCAACAGTCGCTCCGATTCTGAACCGGACTGATCAAGAGCGTTTGCCATCCGCATGGAAAGCCATAATGCTGCTTCCCGCTCAAGAGCAAGGTCAATAAGAACATTCTGCATCATGGGCTGATCAATCAGCAGGGCCCCGAAGGCGCGACGATGGGCGGCATGGTGAATGGCCTGCTGCACGGCCATATGCATCCCAGCTGTTGACCCTACCATACAATCAAAACGGGTCAGAGCAACCATTTCAAGGATCGTCGCGACGCCCCGTCCCTCTTCACCCACCATCCAGCCAAGTGCGCCGCGCAACTCAACCTCGCTAGATGCATTGGATACATTCCCCATCTTATCTTTAAGGCGAACCAGTTCCATTGGGTTTTTATGATCGACATCCCACCAGCGTGGCACTAGAAAGCAGGACAGACCTCCAGGAGCCTGGGCTAACATGAGAAAGGCATCACACATGGGTGCTGATACAAAAAATTTGTGACCGACAAGTTCATAGGGTTGGCCTGAACCTGGCGATGCCGTTGGAAAAGCGCGCGTGGAATTGCTTCGTACATCACTCCCACCCTGCTTTTCCGTCATTGCCATACCCAGCGTCAACCCTGACTTGTCAGACCAATGCACATTTCGCGGATCATAGCTTCGGGACAAAACCTTTGGTATCCAGGTTGAGGCAAGACTAGGGGTATGTCTAAGTGCCGCAACACCTGCAAAGGTCATGGTGACAGGACAGCCGTGACCGGCCTCAACCTGTGTGTGCAGATGACACAACGCAGCCCGGTGGACATGGGCTCCTTTGGTCTTGGTTTCCCATGGCAAACTGTGCAAACCATAAGTCATAGCAGTTTGCATGAGATGGTGATATGCCGGATGGAAGCTAACCAGATCGATACGTCGACCATAACGGTCATGGGGTGCGAACTCAGGGCGAAAACGGTTTGCCTGATCACCCAATGCCAGATAATCCGCCTGACCTACGATCCCACCAAATTCGGTCAACTGGTCACAAACATGATCGGCACCAAAGGCTCGAACGGATTCCTGAAGAACCTTGTCTTGTGTAAAAAGATTGATGTTCTCATAAGGAACAGAAACATTTTCTAGGGTGTGGGTTGAAAAATCGCGATGGACGTAGGGTACCGTTGAGTTCATGGCAAACATCTCTGGAAAGATGCCTGCATATTACATCAAAATAAGAATACTGCAACACATGTATCAAACATCAAGAACCAACACACATTTCAGTAACTGCTTGCTCCAGCTAAAGTAGTTTTGGCTGAACCTATTCTGCAATGATTTCTCGCTCGAGACTGTGCAATATCAGTGTCCGCAGAAACCCCTACGGATGCGCGATAGTTGGCACCAAAAAGGCCAGCTGAGAGTGGCTGACCTTTGAAGGATGGTGGTGGAGTCACCACCTGAAATCAAACTCATTCTCTCAACAGATGAAGAAAGGATCGGATGATTAAATGCGGTTTCGGCAATGAGCCTGTCAGAGGATTCAGCTAACCTCCCCAGCGAGTCTTAAGGTTTCGTCAACAAGAGCCTGCGAAATGCGGTAGCCATTCATTTGCATCTGAATCAGCGCCGGAGCAATATATTTAATCTTGCCGATGCGCTTGCCTTGCAGCAGCACACCCAACACGCCAAACAATGGAATACCGTGACGCATCGCTGCCCGGCGGCCACGACGTTCATCGATCAGCACACCACACCCCAACGCTTGAGCTAGGCTCAGTGCCTGGGCTTCTCCATCGTCGAGATAAGCTGTCATAGCAATGTACGCGGCATCCTCGCGGCTGGGGCAAACTTGGGCATGAGCCTGAACAAAGGTAACAATATCGCTGGCACCCGGACGTGAACGGTCCGCTGTGGTTTCATCAAGTACAACCTGAGGAACATGGATAACATCAAAAACCGCGACGAGAAGTTTCAGCTGACTACAACTGGCCAGTGCGATCAGTGGTCCAGAATCAGAAACGACAACAGGTCGATTCATTGCACAACATCGAAGGCTATTAGTTCCTGCGCCAGTTCAGCCGGTTCATAATCAACCACATCGATGCCCTGTGCACTCAGATGCTCCAGAAATTTCGGCAGACTCATCCTCGCCAGCTTCGCTGCTCGTCCGGAAGTAACATCACCACTCTTAAATAGGCTAACAGCCAGCGCCGTATGGACGCCCAGTTGAAGCAGGTCATCCGTAAATGGAACGCTGATGAACAACGGCTGCCCGTGGCGTGTGACGAGTGCAAGCCTCCCCTCTTCGGCTTCACGACTGAGGTCACCGGAACGTTCTCGCAACTCACGAATGGTAAAGGCATGCATGGCAAAAACTCAAAATGAACCCCTATATTGGGTCACAAAAATTTAGCTAAGTCAAGATCTCAAAGAATGAAGCATGAGCTGAAACGCCTGATGGCGGACATTGAGCGTGGCCAAATCGACATCGAGCTCTTTTAGCGCCAGGAGGTATTTTTTAGTCGCCCAGCCATTCAACACCACGACTTCTATGGGGCGGGTGATGCTGAACGTGTTGTCCTTTGCTCAATTTGAGCGCGAGTTCCTGGGCATAACCCGAGACGGGCAACGACTCATATCGATTCAAACAACGAAAAGATCAAGCCTGAGTCAACTGATCAACTGGAAACTTTTGGACTCTGATTGATCGTTGATGACTCAATGAGTCACACCCGTGTCAATCAACAGAATCATTCCTGTATCCATCTTTAACTACCCAATGGACAAAACAGTCTTAGGCGTGTGTATCGATGATGGAACCTAAGGAACCCGTCGAAGTATTATTTGCTGATACCCCAGAAGGAGGTGATGACTCTTGACCATGATCGCCATCGCCGTCGCCTGATTTCTTTATCATCGGGTTGTTGACCTGATTTGAAGATGTCGGTGTTGCACGAGAATAATTCGACACGGAACTTGAGGCATTAATTGCTGAGGTCATGTGATACTCCCATAGAATCGTCGTACGTTCTACACGTACCCTTCTTTTGAGTTATCGGCAGCCTACTCCAGAACTTTAGCAATTTTTTTGAGGAAAACACGCGCTCAATACAAGACTTGTTGGCTATTTTTTAAGCTATTGAAAAATCCTCATCTGTCTCCAGATGAGGATTTACAGAAAAAACGCAACCTGTCTCAAAAAACAAAAGGGCGGTGGTTAACCACAGCTGCCGATGGCACCACAATTATCACATTTGAGGCATCCATCCACTTTGCGCATGGCTTGAGCATGGCACTCCGGACAAAGCTTACCACCGGTCATCGCTTTCATGGTATCCATGGATGCGTCTAAAACCGACGTAAAAGCAGTTTGGCCGCGCAAACTGTCATCTAGTTGTCGAGCTGCCCGTTCAGCCAGAACATGCAAAGGAACCTGATTACCATCTGAATCCAGGAATCCACGCTTGCGTAGCATATTCTGTAACGCATAGCCAATGGCTGCAACTTCTGAACTGTGGTACATCGGAACCTTGACACCATCCTGGCGTTCGTAGAACCCGCATCGAACCTGCCCCTTGTCCCAAACCACTTCACGCATATCCTTGAGTGTATCAGGAATGGAACCACCCGAACGTGCAACGCGCGACAGCAAACGCATGTTGCTGGTAATCCACTGCTGCCCATCATCCCTTTGCCCGGCAGGCATGAAAAATTCTATGGGGCGTTCCACCATAACTTTCTGTCCATTCAGAACACCCTCTACATGCATGAAGTTTACCGTCAAATAGACAGACTTTCGACCTTCTCCGGTGATGTACTCAATTTTGGAGGTGATACCTTCAAGATCTCCAGAAGGTCTGCCATCAAACTGGGTACGCAACGGATCAATATCCTGCGGTTTAGCTGGCTCCGGAGTAGCTGGTGTTCCCACAGACAATACCGCCCCAAGCACAGAATTAGGACGATAGGTCGCAAGACCCTTTAACCCGGCGCGCCATGCTTTGTGATAGAGGTCTTTGAAATCATCATAGGGATAATCTTCAGGTACGTTGACCGTCTTGGAGATTGATGTATCCACATAGGGTTGCACACTTTGCATCATCAACATGTGATCCTGAGCGGACATATTCAAAGCAGTCACAAAATAATCAGGCAAGAGGTTCTGGTCACCATCGCGTAATAACCCCATATGACGATACAGACGGAAAGCGTGATCTGCTACTTCGTAAATCTGGGAGGTACCGTCAGCCATCCTCTTCTTACGGTTATAGGTCCAAGAAAAGGCCGGCTCAATACCATTTGAGGCATTGTCTGCAAACGCCAGAGTAATTGTACCGGTAGGGGCAATCGACAACAAATGTGAGTTGCGAATGCCATGTTCCTGTATGGCGTCACGAATCTCAGCGGGCAAGCGTTGGGCAAAACCGCTTTGCAAATAAGTCTCCCGGTCCAGCAAGGGAAACGGTCCTTTTTCCTTGGCCAAGTCAATGGAAGACCAGTAAGACTCATCGCGCATGCAACATGAAATACGTTCCGCCATGGAACGCCCCTCGGCAGAGTTATAACGCAGGCGCAACATAACCAAAGCATCACCAAGTCCGAGGAATCCAAGACCAACACGACGCTTGTTCATGGCCTCATGATGCTGCTGAGGCAAAGGCCAGAATGTGGTATCAAGCACATTGTCCAGCATGCGGATAGAGGTGCGAACAGTTTTGGCAAAAGCTTCAAAATCAAAGCGTGCTGCCTCGGTAAATGCATCCCGAACAAAAAGAGTGAGATTGATGCTGCCCAGACAGCAACATCCATACTCGGGTAGCGGTTGCTCGCCACAAGGATTGGTGGTACGAATGCGCTCCTGTGCCCAGAGGTTATTTTCCTTGTTGATGCGGTCAATAAATAAAATGCCCGGCTCAGCATGATCATAGGTTGATTCCATGATCTGGTTCCAGAGCGAACGAGCCTTCACCTTGCGATACACCCACTGACCATCGTCACGCTGATAAGCGCCCTGGGCAATCAGATCCTCGTGAGGTTCTGCCTGATGAACCAGTTCAACATCTCCATCTTTCTCAACAGATTCCATGAAGGCATCTGTTACCGCCACGCTGATGTTGAAGTTACTGAGTTGTCCCTGATCTTTAGCATGAATAAACTCTTCAATATCCGGATGATCGCAATCCAGCACCCCCATTTGGGCACCACGACGTGCTCCGGCCGATTCCACCGTTGCGCACATGGCATTAAACACACTCATGAACGAGACGGGGCCTGAAGAGCGGGAATGTGTACCACGCACCAATGCGCCACGCGGCCGCAACTGCGAGAAGCAGTAGCCAACCCCACCCCCACGACGTAAAGTTTCAGCGGCCTGTCCCAATGCTACCGTAATACCTGGCTTGTCAACACTATCGGTTGAAAAACGGTCATGAATCGGCTGGACAAAACAGTTGATGAGCGTTGCCTGGATATCGGTGCCAGCTGCCGAATTGATACGACCACCGGGAATAAAACCCGATTTCATGGTTTCAAGAAAACATTCAGCCCAATGTTCCTGATCCTTTTTTTCAATTCTGGCAAGAGCACGGGCAACGCGTGCACGGGTTTCGTCCGGATGGCTTTCACCATTTTTGGCATATTTTTCCAAAAACACATCCTGACTCACTGCCTGTGGTTCCATATCGTAAGGCAAGATACTTTGAACCGATGGAAACTTCAAAGTCTGTGCGCTCATGCTTGCTCCTTCTTGATGGGGACAATAATCCTCGAACGGCGCTTTTTATGTGACCTTTGATCACGCGTTGTTCCGGCCTCGCATGGATTTTAGAAGATCATTTGAGAAAATAAAGCATTTTTTTGTGTTCTGGCCGAACAAAAAACACAACATATTGTATTTGATGCGATTAAAGTTACCATCAAGGTAGATAGATATCAAAGCGGCTACTTTGGCCCAGAACCTGATGGTGCGGTTGAATTTCTGCCATAAACGGTGCATGGCGAGGACGCTTGACGACCACACGTTGCTTGGCGACCTGGCGTGCAGAAGTCAAAAGCTCCGGTTCCTGTTCCAGATCATCGGGGAGCATCTGATGCAGCACCGCCATGGCTTTTGAAGGTCGTGCCTGTCGTTGACGATCAGGATACATGGGATCGAGATAGACAACATCACAAGCACCGCGACCTACTGACGGCAGCCAATGCAGCGCCGACATAGCAGTCCAGTGTAACTGACCGAGCCAGGTACAGCGATGTTCCGGATCATGAGCTGCGCGCAGTATACCATCTTCAATTAACCATTGCATCCAGGTGGATCGCTCACATAACCAGACTTCGGCGCCCAGACTGAGGAGCAGACTGGTATCCTGGCACCAGCCTGCGGTAGCATCACAAATGCGTATTGGTTCATTGGGACGAATCCTGCACGCCCGGGCCAGCATTTCACCAAAACCACCACCGTGCCGGATACGCCACTGTAATGTTGCATCAACGAAATCTACACGTACAGGCTGTGGGGCTTGAACATGAATTTCCCGAACTCCAAGTCCCTGATCGTCAAGCCAGAACATCCAGGACGGGTGATTAGGCACAGTTAATGCCTGTTGGCAGTATTTACGGTAATGATGAATGCCGATACATGCTAGCCCACGTTGACGCATGAGGCCCAGTTGCGGGCCATTCCAATCCGCTGGATGACCAAGAAGTGGGAAACCGCTGACACATTCAGGCACGCAAATTAAGACCCACAACATCTGTTGAATTTGGACTCATACCTTGCACACCGAGATAGGTTTTCAGAGCGCGACGTTGTTGCACGGTCAAACCGGGATCGAGATGGGAAGCACTCATGGCTCGTAACGGAACAATTGCATAAGCGGTCTGCGAAGGAGGACTTTCTGCATCAGAGCTGGAAACATCAACCGAGGAAACAACAGGATTTTGTGATGCAGTCTGCCCGGGAGATCGCGACGGAGCCCCTGAGCTAACAACCGTGTTCGGTACGGAACGTATCTGCATGGCACTCACCCTATTCTGGCTTCATTATAGCCAAAGATCGTCGATATGCATGCAGCTCCAGCTTAAAACAGACGAACGACCGAACAGAAATTTTCTTATGGCGCATTATTCTCGCCCCGGCAGTTTCTTCCATACATCATTGCGAAGATAAACCGGAAGGGCATGCTCGGGACGGGTCAGGCAACCTGCCCCAATCTGTCGGGCAGCAATAATGGCGACATCATAAGCGGAAGGCATCATGTTTTGATCAATTCCATGTGTTTCGATGGGCATGGACAGAAACGGGACGCCATTTCCAGCCAAAAACCAACAGCCATCAAGGCGAGGCAGATCTTCGACTTTGCATAGCCGGTCTTCGCATTGTCGATGCAGAACATCGTGTTCCCACACAAAAGCCGCCGCATAAACTTCATTCATACGCGCATCCGTCACAACATAAATTCGGTCTTCAAGATACTTGCGCCGAATACCATAAGCCAGTACTTCAAGCGATGATACGGCAACGAGCGGACAATTCAGGGCAACTGCAAGTCCTTGTGTAGCCGCGGCGCCAAGCCGAACCCCTGAAAAAGCACCTGGGCCGGCACTATAGGCCAGATGAGTCACATCCTGCAAACCAAGATTTAAGCGAGCCAGCAGAGTCTCAATCATCGGTAACAATAATTGGGTTTGTTGGCGCGGAGCTTCAACCTCATCACAGATGATCTGCCCCTGATGGTGCAATGCCACTGAGCAGGCATGGACAGATGTTTCCACGGCAAGAAGAATCACCTTTTAACCTCCGCAATAGTCTGTGACGGAACACTCGAGAAAAAAGCTTCAACCCGCTCAATCTGATGAGTACGTGGCATCATTGGCAAACTGAGTACCAGAGCATCGGCATAGGATTGCATGCAGATACGAGGGTCGGCAATCACAAGTACACCCCGATCGGATTCGGTACGAATCAAACGTCCTGATCCCTGCTTTAAAGTCATCGCAGCCAGAGGCAACTGAAGATCAAAAAAAGGTCGTCCTCCCCGCGCTTCAATACTTGCCACCTTGGCACGAAGCCATGGATCAGAAGGTGAGGTAAAGGGGATACGGTCAATGACAACCAGGGATAAGGCATCGCCAGCCACATCAACGCCTTCCCAGAAACTACCGGTGCCAAGCAAGACGGCATTACCTTTACGCCTGAAATCCTCGAGCAGGCGATGCCGAGGCTGTTGTCCCTGCACCAGCAGTGGCCAAGGTAAGGTTGTAAGTGCCTTCGCAGCCTCCTGAAGAGCCTTGTGACTGGTGAAAAGAATAAACGCTCGCCCTTTGCTGATGGCGACCAGTCGTTCAATGAGTTGATGCAGCCGGGTTGAAAATTGCGCTTGATCCGGCATAGGCATATCACGTGGCGCATAAAGAAGAGCCTGTGAGGCATAATCAAAAGGACTTTGCAAACAGAGCGTTGCCGCTTCATGAATACCCAGCTGACTCTTGAAATAGCTAAAATCCGACTGCACAGCCAACGTTGCAGAAGTAAAAACCCAGGCTCCTCCACGCTTGCTGACCAGTTCGGCAAAGGCCTGTTCAATACTTAAGGGGGTTTTGGCAAGCGTCCAGCCCTGCCGACTTGTTTCAAACCAGTGAACAACATCGGGATCCGAACGCCAGGTTGACAAAGACTTAAGAAGTTCAATCAAATCTTCAAAGCGCTCATGTAATTTATCAAGTACCTTGCTACGTCCCTGCTGCGCCTGAAGCATCTGCTCCAGTACGGTGAGCGATTGCACCAGTTGCGCAATAACCGGCTTCACTATTTCTTCGGTCTGCCTCGTAAAATCTTCGCGGCTTGAGCCTTCAGGAAGAAGAGCGCGAAGAGCGTGCGTTTCATTCAATGGCGCATCAATCAGTACTGCAGGAAGCTCCAAATCACCAGCGTGCTCATGCCAATCCTGCTGCAGGGTACGCATCAGTTCACTGACCTGGGATGCACTAACTCGTTCGCCCCAGAAGTTCAGGGCAATATCCGGAACCTGATGCGCTTCGTCAAAGATATAGGTCTGAGTTTTCGGTAAGAGGGCCTGGCCATCTTCCGCCTGACAATCAGCAAGAAAAAGATGATGGTTAACGACGACAATATCGGCATCCTGAGCCCGGTTGCGTGCCTTGATCAAAAAGCAACGATCATAATAGGGGCAATCTGCGTTCAGGCATGAATCACGCGTACTAGTCACCATGGACCAGATAGGTGCATCCTCGGCAATATCTGCCAGTTCGGAACGATCTCCATGGATAGTCTGTTGTGCCCAGATCCGTACCCGTTCAAGATCATCAAAAGAAAGCTGGAGTTGAACCCGATAAAACTCCTCAGTGGCTTCAAGACGTTGCAAACACAAATAATTGGAACGTCCTTTGAGCAGACATCGCCGGCGCGGTGGAACATGACGCATCAATTCGGGTAAATCAACCTGATACAGTTGATCTTGCAAAGTTCGGGAAGCAGTACTGATCAAGACTTTACCGTCACTGAGCAATGCCGGCAAAAGATAGGCATAAGTTTTTCCAGTGCCTGTTCCTGCCTCAACAACAAGGGAAGATTGTGATTCAATGGCATGTGCTACGGCACCTGACATCGCTATCTGGGCTGAACGTGGCTTGAACCCAGGCAAAAGGCGGGCAAATTCCCCATCTTCTCCGAGAAGTTCCCGACATTGTTCAGCCAGTACTCCTGCCATGCAACGATTCCTAATTCATGAATGCGGCAAGATCACCAGCACCGACACGCAGGATCTCAATGGATTCTGTACTTAAGTCAATGACGCTGGTTGGCTGCACGCCCACATGCCCGCCATCAATGATCACATCAACCTGCCGCTCCAGATGATCTCTCAAATCTTCAGCATCACCGGCAGGCATCTGGTTTTCAAGCACTAAGGTTGTACTAAGCAACGGTGCCTCAAAGGCTTCCAGAAGGGCCTGTACAATCCGATGATCAGGCACACGGATGCCGATGGTTTTACGTTTGGGATGATGCAAGCGCTTTGGAACTTCCGAAGTTGCCTGCAACACAAAAGTATAGGGCCCTGGAGTATGCGCCTTGAGCAGGCGATAAGTCGCATTATCCACCTTGGCATAAGTAGACAGGTCAGAAAGATCTCGGCAAATCAAGGTCATGGGATGATGCTCATCCAGATGACGAATACGTCTTACCCGTTCCAGAGCCTGCTTATCATCGATTTGGCACCCTAGAGCATAACCTGAATCAGTGGGATAGGCGACCACGGCACCATCACGCAACAAATGAACCGTTTGCTGAATAAGCCTTGCCTGAGGATTATCCGGATGAATGTAAAAATACTGAGCCATGTTTCAAACACCATTCCTGCCATTGAGGCCACGCATGCCATACCGCTTCAAGATCATCCGGAACAGGACGACATCGACCTAATTCAAGCCAAGGTGTACTTGAGCCATGAAAATCACTGCCTTGCGATGCCCGAAATCCCATTTTGCGTATTGTATCACTCAACCAGCCAGAAGGACCGGCTGATTCTTGCAAAGAGGCCATTTCAACCGCATCTCCACCGGCATCTTTAAAGGCGCAGAACAATTTGCGTTTTTGGGTGGCACTCAACGTGTAGCGTAAAGGATGCGCCAGCACAGTTGTTGCACCAATACCTTTCATGACCTCAACAGCAGACTGTAAATTGACCCAGTTTGCTGAAATAGCTGCTTTGCGCCCATCACGCAGATAGCGATCAAAGGCCTGCTGTACATCGTTTACTACAGCTCTGTGGACCAGAACTTGAGCAAAATGCAGTCTTCCTACGTGCTCAGGTCCACAGGCAAGCTTAATCGCATCTTCATAAGTATCCTGAAATCCTAAAACAGCCAACGCCTGTGCAATCGCACGCCCACGTTCAGCGCGCAATTCATGCTGTTGTCGAAGCAACTTAGTCAGTTGAGGTGCTTCATGGGGAAAATTGAGGGCAATAACATGGATCACTTTCCCTTCCCATAATACCGACAGTTCAACACCAGCAACCAGGAAGATCGCCTGATGTGCAGCAACATTTAGCGCTGGAGCAATACCATCAACCGAATCATGATCCGTCAAGGCTAATATCTGTACCTGCTGACGGACAGCACGCATCACAAGTTCTTCAGGGCTAAGAGACCCATCGGAAAAGGTACTGTGCGTATGCAGATCAACACGAACCATATTTATGAAATCAAGTATTCCCGAACAAGATAGTCATCATAGCATAACGCGCCGGATATCACTCGGTTAGGACATTGTACGCATCGATGCAACAACCGGAATCACTGATGCTATTCGCAGTGTGATTTAAGCTTTTTTACTCGCAATTGTCATCATGATTCGCTATAGTTGGTACAACAGTTGCATTCTTAATTTTCCTTATGAAACAGCTCATTGATTTCATCCCGCTCATACTCTTCTTTGCCAGTTTCAAGGCGATGGGAATCTATAAAGCTACCGCCATACTCCTTGGAAGCACGGTGGCAGTTTATGGTGGACTATGGATTCATCAGAAAAAGCTTGATCAGACCCAAGCCATCACCTTGGGGGCAACCCTGCTTTTTGGTGGAATGACCTTGGCCTTCCACAGCGACACCTTTATCAAACTCAAAGCTCCCATGGTTTCTTACCTGAGTGCCCTGCTTTTTCTGGGGAGCAGTTTTTGGGGCGAAAAAACTTTTTCCGAACGGATGATGGGACATGTGTTCCATATGGAAGCACCTCAATGGAAGCGATTTAATCTGATGTGGGTGGTGTTCTTCGTCATCCTTGGCAGCACCAACTTCTACATTGCTTTTCACTTCGAGCGCTGGTGGGTAACCTTCAAGGTATTCGGCTCTATGGCGATGACGATCATTTTTGTGGTTATTCAAACAGTCATATTTCGTGATCACCTAAGCTGAGGAGAGTACTGACATGTGGTATGCCATTTGGACTGAGGATCATCCCAATTCCCTGCCCTTGCGGGTCACTCATCGTCCTGCACATCTTGCCCGCCTTCATCAACTTCGTGATGCCGGTCGTTTAATGTTGGCCGGCCCACTTCCTGCGCTTGATCAGGAAGATCCAGGAGAAATGGGTTTTACGGGCAGTCTTATTGTGGCCGAATTTGCCAGTCTTGAGGAAGCACAATCCTGGCTAGATGCTGAACCTTATCTGATTCATGGCGTCTATGCCAAAGCAATCGTCAAACCATTTCGCAAGACTCTACCCTGATGAAACATTTTGCTTATTGGATACCATGTTTTCTGATCGTGGCGGGCTCCTGGGCTGAAACTGCTCCTGGGCTCACCCCCCCAGTGGACACTCTACCGCCTTCAGCACACCCATTCGCACAACAACCTTCTGTTGATGCCACACCCATGAAGCTTACGCCCCAAGATGCCGAACTGATTGCCAATGCCCATCGGGTTGATGAAGCCAATCAGCAATTACTGGCAGAAAAGCAAAAAAACCTGCTTGAAATTGAAGAATTGCAAACCCAGGTCGCTGTACTGCGTAATGACCAAAGCTCAGAGGGTATTCGCGAGGGTGCTTTGGCGGTTATTGCTGGGTTTGTTTTAGGTTGGCTTTCCGGAAAAAGCAAGCGCAAAGGCTGGTAGTTGAGGCTGCATGACGCACACATTCCAGGAAAAAGTCCAATCGTATGACTTCAACGAACCAGACTGGGTATGGCGGGATGGGCGACTCTGGTCCCTACGCTACGATGATGGATTTACCCAAAAAGAAGATCCCTTGGCAGAAAGCCAGCATGTGTTCATTGAGGGTAATCAACTGCTCCAGCGCTGGCAAAACCGGGACACATTTTGTATTGCTGAACTAGGTTTTGGTACTGGACGTAATTTTCTTAACTGTTGTCAGCAATTTACCGGCCCTAAGCTGATTTATTGGGCCACCGAATTACATCCACTGCCGGCAAATATACTGTTGCAGGTTCATGCCCGTTCACCGCTTCAGTACCTGTCAAACCAACTGGCAGCGATTTGGACAACCCTCCAGCCTCATGGCCTGCAGATCATCAAATTCACACCCAGCGTAGAACTGCATCTCTGGTTGGGAAGCAGTCTGTCGGGTTTGGAGCAAACTGAAATGCAGTTTGACGCCTGGTTTCTGGATGGATTTTCACCGAAACGCAACCCAGATATGTGGAGTCCATCCATTATTACCCAGTTAGCCCGACTAAGCCAACCAGGAACAACACTGGCCACCTATAGCGTTGCCTCATCGCTGCAACGTGATCTGAGGCAGGCGGGATTTGATCTTAAGTTACGTCAAGGATCGGGCGGCAAACGTCAGGTTCTTGCAGCAGTCTTTAAAAAACAGGCCTAACACTTAGGAAGAGTAACTCCTTGCTGACCCTGGTACTTGCCGCCACGATCTCGATAAGACGTCTCACACACACTATCCGACTCAAAAAACAGCATCTGAGCCACGCCCTCATGCGCATAAATCTTGGCAGGCAGATTCGTTGTATTGGAAAACTCCAATGTTACATGTCCTTCCCATTCCGGCTCAAGCGGTGTCACATTAACAATGATGCCACATCGTGCATACGTTGATTTACCCAGACAGATGGTCAGTACCGAACGAGGTATACGAAAATACTCCACCGTACGCGCCAGTGCAAAGGAATTGGGGGGGATGATGCAAACATCCGACTTGATATCTATAAAGCTTTTGTCATCAAAGGCCTTGGGATCAACGGTTGCAGAATAAACATTGGTGAAAACCTTGAACTCATCAGCGCAGCGAACATCATAGCCATAGCTTGAAACACCATAGGAAATCACTTTCTGACCATTGACCTTGCGTACTTGAGATGCCTCAAAGGGCTCAATCATGCCATATTCATTCGACATGTGACGAATCCAGTGATCGGGTTTGATACTCATAAAAAGCCTCAATTCATGTCAATTCATGACCAGGTTGGGAATTCGTTGCTCGGGCAATTGCTCCTGCCGAGCCAGAGAAACAGCCATGCGAACCGCTAGATTTCGGTAAAGGCCAAGAATATCGGCCATACTCGCTGATTGTTGGGCTGGCGTCATACCCTTGTCAGCCGCCGCACGAATACGGCCATCGAGCGGCAGTCGTTCCAAAACATCCACCTTGTATTCCCTGGCGAGCTGTTCACCGGCACCTTCACC
>JAJZUM010000046.1 GCA_021848605.1 Pseudomonadota bacterium
CGCCCCCGCATTCGAACCCGAACCCGCCGTACCGCTATAAGGCTTCGCTGTCGTCGACCATGCCGGTGTTCCACTGTACGTCGATGCCGCACTATCACCATTGACAAGGCCCGTTATTGACCCACTTAAAAGGGGCAGAGATGAACCACCATACGTCATCGACGCCGCAGTCGCCGTATAGGTCAACGCCGCCGGATTGACCGTCATAACCCCGGGAACATAGGTGATGCTGTAATTCGGGTCAACCGCTCCCGATACGGTGATGGGATACCCTCCAGCCTGAACTGGCGACCCTGAACCTGCTGTGCCATTATACAGATTTGCCGTTGTACTAACTGTAATCCCACTTCCCAGACTCGACCTAGTATCACCATTGACCAATCCTTCCGCTACATAGCTTGAATTCGTCAGTGGGTTCGCGTAGGTCGCCGCTCCATAGGTCATACTGTCGCTATTGGCCGTGATGGTTAACGCCGCAGGATTAATGGTTAGAGTCCCGTCCACTGTAGTGACCGTATAGTTTGAGGCAACAGGATTTGTACTGAACGTAATCTTGAAATTTCCAACCCCCGAAGAGGCTGTTGCCGTTGTGGTCAATACTGGTGCTGTTGTGATGGAGTTACTCGCACTGTCACTCCCTAAGAAACCTGAATAGGCCCAAGTCAAGGTCGGATTAGCGCTTCCATAGATCTTGCTTAGGTCATTCGCAGTTGCAGTAAGCGTAGCCGGTGTAATGGTCAAGTTTCCTGGCGTAAAGGTAATGGCATAGCCTTGCTGATCGGAATAAGCCCTGGATTGAATCTCACCCGTATATGTTCCGACATTCACATCACCGGTGTTGACCGCCGAGAAGCCGGTCGTATTATACAGATGTCCGGAATTAGGGCATGTTGACGAACCACAGACAATTCCTGCTGGATCGTACACGCTTCCCACACCACCTGCATAAGCCGATGCGGTGTACTGAACCGAACCATTGCCCGCGGTGACGGCCAAGGACGACATGAACGTCGTCAGCAAGGGATAGGTATTGCCGCTATAAATGATCCAGGTTTTTCCTGTGGTGCTACTACCTACATGATAGGCATCATCTAAATTCCAGTTTATGGAAGAATTATTGCCATTGGCCGCCGTACCACCCAGATAATTGGCAGCATTTTGCATATCTGCCGTGGCCATGCCAACCACGCCGGAACTTGAGCCCGATCCAACACCTGTCAACGTTCCAGAAGCCGAAGTATCCCAGAAGGATGCTGAAATCGTACTCAGATTCTGACCAACAAAACCACCCGCAGCGCCTTGTGTTGGTGTTGTTGGTTTACCCGTCGAGTAGCTGTTATCAATACTGGCACTGTTGGCATTGTCACCAACCAGACCGCCAACGTCCGATGTACTGGTACTTGCAGTGGAGGACGTTGCGCCTGTTGCATAGGAATCCTGTATCATGCCGGTATTGTTTCCAACCAAGCCTCCGACATAAAGCGTATTCCCTGTTCCTGAAGCTGAAGCAGAGACAGAGCCTGTTGCATAACTCTGGCTCAGTGAGTAAGCACCCCCTCCCGCCGCATTTTGACCAACAAGCCCACCTGCCGTTGATGTTGCTGCTACGCCATTATGTGCATCAGCGGAAGAAGTCAGGGATACGCTGCCGGTTGCATAACTGGTCGTCAAATTCGTACCGACCCCAGTTTCACCCACCAAACCACCTGCATTCACCGTAATACCACTGGCGGTAACGGTTCCTGTAGCAAAACTACTGCTAATACTGTTAGTTCCAGCGAGCTGCGCTCCAACCATCCCCCCAGCATCCATAAAATTCTGAGTAATTGATGTTGTTGATGAGATACCAATAGCCTGTATACTTCCAGAGGCAGAGCTGCTGCTGATGGAGCCTGAGCCCGTTACAGCCCCCACCAATCCTCCAACCCACTCACGATAACCATTACTTGGAGTTGTAGAGGGGACGTCAATGGTCACCGAACCCGACGCGCTGGAATTACTAATCGTTCCTGATGAAGATCCAACCAAGCCCCCTACATAGCCATTCTCATTCGTTGCAAAAACATACCCAGCCACGGTACTGGATGAGGTAACGTTGGCGATCGTACCCGCATTTTGTCCGGCCAGTCCCCCAACATAAACATTAGTCACTGCATTTGAGGCATTGACTGAGCCGCCAATTAAATTCAGGTTTTTTATAACACCGCTTGAACCAATTGCACCAAAAAGTCCAAAGTTCAAATTACTGCTGACCGGAGGGGTTCCCATAACATAGACATTCAGACCATTGATGCCATGTCCCATGCCATTCAGAACACCATTGAACGAAGTCGTAGTCGCACTCGAGTCACCTAAAGGATTCCAGTTGATGCCGGTAAGATCAACATTAGCACCCAATAGTTCATAAATTCCTGAGTTCATGGAGATCGCTTGCAAACCTGTTGCATTACTGATCACACTGTAGGAGGTAATACCTGTGGTCAACGGACTTGTTCCGGCAAGGGATATAGACGAGCCGGTATTCACAGTCAACGTCGTGGTTCCCGTTGAACCTGTTATCGCCAAGGCATTCGCCCCTGCCAGAGAAACGGCGGCATTACTACTCAACACCACCTGCCCTGTACCGGTTGCGGTATCCGCACCATTCGTCGTGTTGGCATTCAGAGTGAGCGATGCCGAAGTGCCTGTTGCTGTGATATTCTTAGTAATATTGATATTATTTGCAGCAGTCAGGGTCAGATTGTTATTGCTGCTCCAGGAGACGGCATCATTGACATTAATGTTGCCACTGCCAGACGTAGCCCCTGCACTTGATTGTATGGTCACGTTGCCACTGGCAAGATTCGTACTTAATGTTGCCCCGGTGATATCACCACCACTGGCCGCAATGGTGTAATCCTGCGGATCAATCAGCCAGGTTCCATCGTTCCCAGACACTGCATGGCTGGTGATCACACTACCATCGGCAACATGCACATGCGCTGCACTGGTTTCAATAAATCCACCTGCGCCACCGTTTGGCGCACTGGCATCGAGCGTTCCGGCTACCGCGGTGGTTCCCGAGTTCATATCGCCCAAAAGGGCAATATGCCCCGCCTTGTTGCCGATCGTCTGTGCCTGAATCACACCTGTGTTGTTGACCTGGGTATCGAGCAGGCTCTGCGCCGCCTGGGTGGTAAGCAGCACCTGGCCACCATTGGCCGCAATAATGCCTCCATTACGAACCAGCGCCTGGTAGGTTCCCTGGTCAATCGTCAGACCAAGCAATCCATCACCAGCCAGATCCAGGGTCATACCTGAACCACCTGCCAAGGCCACCGTACCCATCTTGGCAGTGATCAACCCTTCGTTGCTGACCTTGGCACCGAGCAATGCCACATAGCCTGCCTGAATATGACCCTGATTATCGACTGATGCTGTCGATGAGCCACTAAAGTAGTCATTCCCGTTCAGAAAATCCTGATTCTTGATGTCCCGTGTCGAGGCTACCAGACCTCCAGTACTGACCGAACTTCCGGGGGCAAAGAGAATACCATGGGTATTAACCAGAAAGACCTGACCATTGGCATTCAAGTGGCCATAGATCAAGGAAGGATCCGAACCAATCACCCGGTTGAGTGCCACCGAACTACTATTCGGCTGCTGAAAATCAACCGTCTCACTGGCACCAATGGAGAAGTTCTGCCAGTTGATGATCGCCTTGGACGTTGCCTGCTGCACCGTCATCGTAGAGGCCGACGTACTGATCTGCGCCTGCCCCGCCACCACCGCAGCACCTTGCGGTAAAGCCCAGCCTGTTGGTGTGCAACCCAATCCGAATGAGATCATCGGCAAAGCTGCTGCGACCGAAACAACGCGACAACTGCCTGGTTGTTTTCCTCGACCCCTCGCCCACTCACTGGCAACAACAAGGGCTGCATGACGCACACTCCACACCAGACGATAGCAACGATTCAACATACCCCAGCTCTCCGAAAGATCTACGACCGCCCCAATAGTCCATTATAGTCAGTACTTTTCAGATGTCACATCAAGCGAATTTTTTATTTGACGAAACACGGTTCATTTACGGGCTCCAATCCATGCGATAATCTGTTTCTCAACACAGGAGTTAAGAACATGGCGCTTCATCTGATGCGTCTGGATGATTCAGATCGAACTATTTGGGCCATACTGGACAAATCCACACTGTTTCGCCTTAACATTGACGCAGAATCGACTGCGGATGTCTTTACCTACACCCCTGATGAACTAAGACGACGTCAATCTGCGAGCCCGATGGATCCTGATACTTGCACCATTCTCAGCCCAATTACCACACCATGCCGGATATTATGCCAAGGAGCCAATTACGCCGCCCATGCCCGTGAAGCCGGATTGTATCAGGGCAAGCCGGCATTCAATCTATTTTTCACAAAGGCCGACAGTAGCATCGCACCCCCTTACGGACATATAACTCGCCCTGCCCATGTTCACTTCCTAGATTATGAAATTGAACTTGCACTGGTTGTGCGTAAAAACTGCACAGGAAAACAATCGGTTCCCAAGGGACAACTGCAACAATTCATCGGGGCCATCTGTATTGCTAACGATGTTTCAGCCCGGGATGTGCAATTTCAGCAAGGCCAATACCACAAAGCCAAAAGCTACCGGGGATTTTGTCCACTGGGACCTGTACTTTGCCTGCTAGAGCAGGAAGACTATGCCCGTCTGGAACAACTGGACCTTGAACTGAAGGTCAATGGCCTAACTCGGCAAAAGGCTTCGACTGCAGATTTGATTTTTAAACCGGAAGAAACCGTGGAGGAATGGAGTGAGCTCTATGATCTGCGTGCCGGAGACATCCTGCTGACAGGAACACCCTCAGGATGTGCCCTGAAGGTTCCACAAGGAATGGCGGTCCGATTACTGCAGGCCCTTGCCCCAAAGTGGGCCTGGAAGCGTTTTCTGGCTATCCAGTATAGAAGACCCTATCTCCAGGCAGGAGACCAGATTGAAGCACACATACGCAGCAGCGATGGAAGCCTGAATCTGGGCACACAGCGTCATTCGATCGTCTGTCTTTAGGGATTCATATCTACCCATACTCCCAGCGCCTTAAGGTATTCCGTTTCAGGTACGGCAGGAATGACGGGGTGATCTGCTCCTTGATGCCCCTGATAGATGATTCGGGCATCGCGATCAGCATGGCGGGCAACAGCACGAACCAAATCTCGATGTTCTTCGCGACTTAAGTGCATGGAACATGAGCAGGACACCAGTATGCCCCCAGGCTGTACCAAACGAATCGCCAGTTCATTAAGACGACGGTAGCCATTCAGTCCATTTTTATGATCCTTGCGACGTTTGATGAGTGCTGGTGGATCCAATACAACCACATCAAAACGCTCCCCCTGGTCGCGCAACTCGGCCAACCGTGCAAAGGCATCACCCTGTCGAATAACGACGCGATCCAACCAACCGAGACGTTTTGCCTCGCTCTGAAGGGCATCCAGAGCAGACTGGGAAGCATCAATCGCACATAGAGAGCGAGCACCGTGCTGCAGCGCCAGCATCGACCAAGCCCCAAGATAAGAAAACACATCCAGAACCCGAGCATTATCTACCAAACCTGCCAGCCAGCGCCGATTCTCGGCATGATCATAAAACCAGCCGGTCTTTTGTCCATGCCGCGGGTCAATAAGCAGACAAAGGTCTCCTTCATAAACTTCAATCTGATCTGGCCAATCCTGCCCATGTACCTCCACATACTCGGGCAACGCCTCAAGACTGCGACTGGCCGAATCATTTTTTACCAGAATTGATCGAGGATTCAGGACCCGCTGCAAGGCATCCAGTACCCAAGTCTTAGCCCCTTCCATCGCTGCTGTACTGATCTGAACGACCAAATAGTCTCCAAAACGATCGACAACCAGCCCGGGCAACGCATCCGAATCACCAAAACACAATCGATAAAAAGGACGCTCATAAAACTTTTGTCGCAATGCCAATGCCCGACGTATATGCGACTCAACAAGCCTTGGCCCCCAGACCGCATTCGGGTCACGGCTGATCAGTCGGGCGCAAAGCAGAGCATTCGGATTGACCATGACCAAACCTAGCTTTTTGCCCGAGTGGCTGACAAGCGGAACAACGTCTCCAACAGCGAACTGTTTCAGCGGTGGATCCGAAGCAATTTCATTACTATACACCCAACAATGCCCTTGGCTCAGGCGACGGTCTTCCTGAGCCTTGAGGCGTAATTCAGTATTCCTTGCGTTCAATCACTTTCTCCCAACATAAAGAAACGCTAAACTGATGCAAGTTTCAACGAGGAGAAACAGGCATGGAACTCAGCAAAGAGCAAATCCAGAGTGTACTTCACGGTATCAGCCTTCCTCCCCAACCTCAAGTGCTGGTCGATATTCAACTTGAACAACTGATGCCCAACCCGGACCTTGGCCGTATTACGGCACTGATCAGCAAAGACCCATCCTTGTCCGGAACGATGCTTAAAGTCGTCAATTCGGTATTTGCACTTAAAAACACCATCTCATCGATCCAGCAGGCCGTTCAGATTCTTGGTCTAACCACCGTTCTGAACATTCTGAGTGGCATCAGCATCAAAAGCGAGATGGATGATGCCACGATCATTCAGATGAACCGTTTCTGGGATACCGCGTGTGACATTGCCAACATTTCTGCCGCCCTGTCCAAACATCTTGGTTTAAATGGAGCAGACGAGGCCTACACCATTGGACTCTTTCATAATTGTGGTGTCCCCCTACTCCTGACCCGATTTCCTGAATACCTGGAAGTCGTCAGCCAATCCTATCTAGCCCATGATGACCGGATTATCGATATTGAAAACCGGCTGCTCAACACCAATCACGCGGTGGTCGGCTATTATGTTGCCCGTTCATGGCGGCTTCCCAACAAATTATGCGAAATCATTGCTGAACACCACAATGTCGAAAGCGTATTCATCGCCAATGAGCCCTATTCGCATGAGAAAAAAACCCTATTGTCCATCCTCAAGATGGCTGAGCATCTGTGTCGAAACTACAGCATCCTCGGTGAACAGGATGAGGACCATGAATGGGAAAAAATTCAGGTCCCCCTGCTCTCCTATATGGGGTTGACCGAAGACACCTTTGCCAACATCCGCGATGATTTTATTGAAAAAAACCTACTTATCGCCTGATAAACCCGACTTCCAGCAAAGATCAAGTTCACGGGCCGCACGAACGTCATCCAGTCGACGTACCGGCAAGGTATGCGGGGCGTCTTTCAGCAATTGAGGATTGTCCCTGGCTTCATCGCGAATCGATTTCATCGCCTCAACAAAGGCATCCAGTTCTGCCCGGCTCTCCGTTTCAGTGGGCTCAATCAAGAGACACTCTGGAACCAATAAAGGGAAATAGGTCGTTGGGGCATGAAATCCATAGTCAAGCAAACGTTTGGCAAAATCCATGGCTGTAACACCCCAGTGCTTGGCCTCCCATTCCAGCGTGATGATAAACTCATGTGAAGCCCGACGCTCAGGATAAGCCAACTTAAACCCAACATCCTTAAGACGGTGCATCAGATAATTGGCATTAAGGGAAGCATAAGCCCCAACCTTTAACAACCCATCATGCCCAAGTTGACGTGCATAAAAATAGGCTCGCAGCAACACACCAATATTGCCCATAAATGCCGACAAGCGCCCAATTGTCTGAGGAATATCACGCTCATCCAACCATGAATAGACTCCATCCTCGTTGCAACCCACGATCGGGATTGGCAAGAATGGCAGCAAACGCTCATGAACGCCCACAGGGCCAGAGCCCGGACCACCACCTCCATGAGGTGTGGCAAAGGTTTTATGCAGGTTCATATGGAGAACATCAAAACCCATATCCCCCGGGCGAACTTTACCCAGAATGGCATTCAGATTGGCGCCATCGTAGTACAGCAACCCACCAGCAGCATGAACCAATTCTGCAATTTTTTTAATCTGCCGCTCAAAGACACCACAGGTTGATGGATTCGTCATCATCAAGCCGGCCGTTTGGGGACCAAGCGCCAACTGTAAGGCATCAAGATCAACATCGCCATTGTCCAGCACAGGAATCTCACGAACGGTATAACCACACATAACCGCTGTCGCTGGATTCGTTCCATGCGCCGCCGTAGGGATCAGTATCTCGGTACGGCGGTGGTCTGCACGCGACTGGTGATAGGCCCGAATCATGGCCACCCCAGCAAATTCACCCTGGGCACCAGCAGCAGGTGTCAAAGACACGCCTTTCATGCCGGTCAATTCTTTAAGCATTTCCTGCAAATCATAAAGACAGCTAAGGACCCCCTGGGAGTGTTCCGGAAGCGCCAAAGGATGCCGCGCCAGAAATCCCGGCAACATGGCCGCCCGATGAGCCCCTCGGGGGTTATACTTCATGGTGCAGGAACCAAGCGGATAAAAATGGGTATCAATCGAGAAGTTTTTTTGGGATAGACGTGTGTAATGCCGTACCACCTGAAGTTCAGAAACTTCAGGTAGTTCGGGTGGTACCGAACGGAGCAGATGTTTCGGCAAATCCACACATTCAGGGCGTACCAGTGGCGCTTGGGCCGAAGCACGGCGCCCCTTTATCGAATGTTCAAAAATAAGTGTCATGACTGGATCTCCCGAATGACCTCTGCCAGAGCTTGGGCATAATCGCGGATATCTTCCGACTCCAGAAGTTCCGTCGTACACACCAACAAGCCATGTTGCAATGCCACATCATAAGAACCCATATCAACCCCAGCCTCAAAACCTCGTTGTGCCATCGCCTGCAAAACCGGTTGAACCGGGACCGGAAGACGAAAAACCCGCTCATGAAATACCGGTGCTGCGAAAAATGGACTGATACCTGATGCCTCAAGCAAACGGGTTAGTTCGAGCATACGCTGATGGGAAACAGCAGCAACCCTTGCCAGCCCTTCTGCACCCAACAAACTCAGGTAAATAGTCGCCGCCGACATGGCAAGCCCCTGATTGGTACAAATGTTGGATGTGGCCTTGGCTCGTCGAATGTGCTGCTCGCGAGCCTGCAGAGTCAGTGTGAAACCCGGTCGCATCGACAGATCAACGGTTCGACCGACCAGACGTCCTGGCAACTGTCGCACCGATTCAAGACGGCAAGCCAGAAAACCCACATAGGGTCCACCGGATGAAAGCGGAATGCCCAAGGGTTGTGCATCACCAACGACGAGATCAGCACCTCGCGTCCCCCATGCTCCGGGCGGTTTCAACAAAGCCAGGGACGTTGGATTGACGAGCGCAACAACCTTGATGCCTGCTTTTTGTGCCTGATCCGTCAAATGATCCACGTCATCCAACACACCCCAACAGTTGGGTTGCGCCAGAACGAGAACAGCAGCTCCCTTGCCAATCTCCTCATCGAGGTAGGATGGATCAATTTGCCCCTGGGCATTATGCCCCATTTCACAAATTTGCACGCCTTGCTGAGACACAATGGATCGCAGTGTCTGCCGATACCAGGGATGGACACTATCGGGTACCAGAACTCGGGGATTCGGATGCTTTTTTTGCAGACGCAATGCCATAAGTACCGCTTCTGCAAGTCCAGAGGCGCCATCGTAAACCGAGGCATTACAGACATCCATACCGGTCAGCATGGCCATCATGCTCTGGAATTCATAAATGACTTGCAATGTCCCCTGAGATGCCTCAGCTTGATAGGGCGTATAGGCGGTCATGTATTCACCACGCCCGACAATGTCCCAGACCGCTGCAGGAATATGGTGTGCATAGGCACCAAAGCCCATAAAACAGCGTCGCTCATCGAAATGTCCAGCCTTTTTGGACAACAAGCGCAGCACCTGCATTTCGTTCAAGCTTTCGGGAAGATCGAGTGCTGGCGCAGCAAGCTCTGCCGGGATTTCATCAAACAGCTGATCCCGATGCTGCAGCCCGATCGACCGCAGCATCGACTGTTCATCTTCATGCGTATGAGGGATATAAGACATGGATCTTCCTGTAGCGTAGGAGGAACATTAAATCTGAATCATGGTTAATGATCGTGTTCAGACTGGCACAAATCCCGGTACTCATCCGCCTGCAGCAATTCTTCCAGTTCCGAAACATCGGTCAGCTGAATGCGAAATAACCAGCCATCATGGTATGGATCGCGATTGACAAGTTCGGGGCTGTCAGCAAGCTCTTCGTTAATGGCAACAATTTTACCCGTCACAGGAGCATAAATATCCGATGCAGCTTTGACCGATTCAACCACACCGGCCTCATCACCAGACTGAACTTCATCCCCAACCTCAGGAAGTTCAACATAAACAAGGTCTCCCATTGCATCCTGTGCATGGTCGGTAATTCCGACGACTACCGTGTCATCCTCCCGACGAACCCATTCATGGCTCGATGTGTAATACAGGTCACTCGGTGTTGTACTCATGCAAGGTCTCCACGCTGTCGATTCAATTCTGTTCGTTCAAAAGTCTTTAAAACATACTTGGCCATGACGCACGAAAGGCGGTTTAACGACAGCAAGCTCAACCCGTCGTCCTCTCAAATCAACCTGAACCTGCTTCGGCAAAGGCAGCGGCAAACGTGCCAGTGCAATGGCATGCCCCAAGGTTGGAGCAAAGGTGCCACTGGTAATCACCCCATGACGCCCCTGGGCATCCTGTACCTGCATCCCTGATCGCAGTACCCCTTTGTCCTTCATGACTAAACCAACCAAAGCCTGATCTGGTCCAGCAAGTTTCTGCGCCAACAAGGCTTCGCGGCCGATAAACTCATGATCCCAAGCTACCGTCCAAGTCATATTCGAAGTCAGAGGCGTATCCTTTTCTGTCATGTCCTGGCCATAAAGATTCATACCTGCCTCGAGACGCAAGGTATCCCGGGCTGCAAGACCACAAGGCACGGCACCCTGCCCACAAAGCTTTTCAGCCCATTCGCTGGCACGTGCATGGGGAAGGATGATCTCGAAACCATCTTCTCCGGTATATCCCGTACGAGCAACAAAAAGATCAGCAAAGCTATCGCCCTGAAACGGAGACAACTGCCGCAGACCATCAAGAAATTCGGGGACAATCACAGCCTCAAGACAGCTTCTGGCTTTTGGTCCCTGCAAAGCCAGCATTGACAGGTCCGTGCGTTCAACCCAATCTATGCTCAGTTCCTGCCATTGCGTACGAATCCATTCCATGTCCTTATCATGGGTAGCGCAGTTAACGATCATGCGCCACAGGTCAGATTGATGCTGATCCGGTGCATAGACAATCACATCATCCAGGATACCAGCCTGCTCATTCAGCATGGCACTGTACATGGCTTGGCCCGGCTTGTTCAGGCGAGCAACATCATTAGCAAGCAACTTCCGAAGGCCGTCACGGGCTTGTGCCCCTCTGATCTCCAGAATCGTCATGTGAGAAACGTCAAAAAGTCCTACTTCCTTGCGCACGGCATGGTGCTCTTCAAGCACCGACTGATAGGATACCGGCATATCCCAACCCGCGAAGTCAACCATACGTGCGTGGTGGCGACGATGAAACTCATGGAGAGCCGTCTGCTGCATAGAATTAAGAAACCTTGCAATGGAGTAGTCCTATTGTAAACGAAGCCACTCCTTTCGGGTAGAAGCTAACAAGGCAATCATCACGACATCTCGTTCAATCCAAAAATATCAAAGTTGCGAAACTTCCCACTTGAATTGACGCGAAATAGCAGCCACAGCGCGTGAAGACGGGACAAATCGTAACTCAACCAGTTGCGGCTGAAATCCGTCAGGAAACTGCCATTCACCGACAATACTCTGAAAATACTGTAGGCGGAATACATCATTACCGGTATGCATTTGAAGTACTGCTTTCTGTCCATGCAATACCCCCTGTACAACAATCGAGACACGTCCCGTCAGCGAACGACCGGCCGACTGACCCCAGGTGAGCAAAATCCGGTAGGCATAGCGCGAGGGTTGGGTTGAGGCATGCACAACGAATTGATCCACACTCAAACCAAGAGCAGACTGACTTGGGGTCAGGATACGTTTATAAAGCGCTATCTGCTGTTCCAGGCTGCTCTGACTATCGAGCAATTCCTTGTTTTGTTCTTGAAGTCGCACTGAAACAGCCTGCGCCACATCACGATCATGTTGCAGTATGTGAAAATCATGAACGAGTTGCGTGTAACGCTGCTCATAGAGACGAACCGTCTGCCGCAAGGAACGCACCTCAACCGGACTCAGCCCATAACGCACTTCGGCGAAACGGGCACCCAGATAAAATGCCCCCATCATCAGGACAAGATAATGCCAAGCACGAAAACGCATTTTCAGGACTTCATGGCATTATTGGCACATGACCAAGACCTCGATCCTGAGGCAGTCCCAGCATGAGATTCATATTCTGTATCGCCTGCCCTGATGCCCCTTTGACCAGATTGTCAATCACCGAAAGAATAACCACTCTTCCGTCTTCAAACACATGATAGGACAAACGGCACCAGTTGCTGCCCCGAACACTTCGCGTCTCAGGTGTTGAACCCTTCGGCATAACATCGACGAAGGGTTGATCTGCATAAAAAGATTCCACACAGGACTGAACATCTGTATTCTGCTCCTTAAGCCGAACATAAATGGTCGCATGAATGCCGCGAATCATCGGCAACAAATGCGGCACAAAGGTAGCCTGGATCGGTTCTCCAGCATAGACACTGAGTTGTTGGTTGATTTCCGGGCTATGTCGGTGTCCGCCAACTCCATAGGCCTTGAACGAATCCCCTGCTTCGGCCAGCAGAGATCCCATATGTGCCTGGCGCCCTGCCCCTGAAACCCCTGACTTGCAATCAGCGATAATGCCCGTGGGCTCAATCAGCTGATGTTTGAGAAGTGGCAGCAAGGCCAACTGTACGGATGTTGGATAGCACCCTGGATTGGCTACAAGTCGGGCTGAAGCAATACGTTCTGCATTGATCTCGGGCAATCCATAAACCGCTTCGGAAATATATTCCGGACAAGCATGACTCATGCCATACCAATTGGACCAATCAGCGGCATCGCGCAGTCGAAAATCGGCACTGAGATCAACAACCTTAATGCCCGCCTGCAACAATTGCGGAACCATCGTCATGGCAACACCGTTCGGCGTTGCAAAAAAAACCAGGTCACAAGTCCGCAATGTTTCGACTGAGGGTTCGGAAAATCGAAGTTCCATCACGTTTCGCAAGCTTGGGAACATTGCCGAAACCTGCTGCCCCTGCTCACTACGGGATGTAATCGCGTGCAACTGCGCATCAGGGTGCGTTGCCAGAATGCGAAGCAACTCCACCCCAGTATACCCTGTTCCTCCAACGATGCCGATCCGGTACATGACAAGCCCTCTTAATGTCGTGTACCGATTATGCGTTATGACGCAGGCGAATCACAATCTCCCGATCAGGAATTACGGAACCGAATTCCCTCCGCACGCCTTTTGAACAGAATTTCAGGAGGTGCAAATCGTTCACCATACAGTGACTCAAGCTCCCTACAACGCTCAATGAACGCATCAATACCGACATAATCAACAAACTGCAGAACACCACCCGTCCATGGAGCCATCCCTATACCAAATATGGATCCGATATTGGCATCGGCACAGGAGCGTACAACACCTTCTTCGTAACAGCGAAGCGCTTCGATGCTTTGACGAAACAGGAGCCGGTCCTGCAGTAGACTAAACTGTTGAGGAGTTGGTTGAGCCAGATCCGGGCGACCAAAATACTCTGCCAATCCTGACCAAAGCACTTTTTTGGCACCTTCAGGATAATCATAAAAACCCGCTTTTTCCTTTTTACCTGGTCGACCGAATTCATCACACATGCGGTCAATGACCGATTCAGCAGGGTGCACGGGCATTGAAAGCCCCTGCTCAGCCAGATCCTTGGCTGTCTGGCGTCGTACCTTACGCGTTAACTCAAGATTCACTTCGTCCATGACCGCCAGGGGACCAACCGGCATACCTGCCTGTGCGGCAGCCTGTTCGATGCTGGCTGCCGAATAACCTTCCGCCAACATGGCAATACCTTCATAACAGTAGGTTGCAAACACCCTCGAGGTAAAAAATCCCCGCGAGTCATTGACGACAATAGGAATTTTGCGAATCTGCAACACAAAGTCGATGGCGGTCGCCAGCGTTTGTTCGCTGGTTTCTTTTGCACAAATGATTTCAACCAGTTGCATTTTGTCTACCGGCGAGAAGAAGTGCAAGCCGATAAACTGTTCCTGACGTGGATAGGCTTTGGCCAGTCCCGTAATGGGTAACGTTGAGGTATTGGATGCCATCACGGCATCAGGCCGCAAGACTTCCCCGGCTCTTTGGGTTATTTCTGCCTTAATGGCACGATCCTCGAAGACTGCCTCAATCACCAGATCACAGTCTGCAAGACTTTCCATCGTTGTTGCTGGTTCGATACGAGCCAGAATTGCATCCGCTTTGTCACGGGTCATACGCCCTTTACTAACCTTTTTTTCCAGCAGAGCGGCCGTATAGGCTTTGCCTCGTTCAGCCAATTCCATGTTCTGGTCCAAAAGGACAACATCCACCCCTGCAGATGCCGAGACATAAGCAATCCCCTGCCCCATCATGCCCGCACCAAGCACAGCAACTTTTTTCAGAAGCTGACGTGGAAACTGCTGAACATCAGGCCGGGAAGCACCCGCCTGAATAGACTGCAGGTCGAAGAAAAAGGCCTGGATCATATTCTTGCTGTACTTGCCGGTAGCCAAATGTACAAAATATCGGGTTTCAATGACAAAGGCCTGATCAAGTTCCACCTGTGCACCCTCAACAGCAGCGGACATAATTGCCGCCGGCGCTGGATAATGAAGGTGCGCACCCTTAAGTTGCTTGCGCAGATTTGCTGGAAAAGCCGGCAGGTTCATAGCCAGAGCCGGCGTAGAGGGTGTTCCACCAGGCATTTTGTACCCTTGGATATCCCAAGGCTGACGGTGTCGGGGGTGCGCGTCAATCCAGGCAATGGCGGCAGGCAACAGTTCATGCACATCATCCACCAAAGCATCCAGCAGACCAACTTCCAAAGCTTTTGCTGCTTTCATCCTGGGTCCTTGCAGCAAAACATTCATCAGCGCATTCTGAATACCCAGCATACGCACAACGCGAACGACTCCCCCTCCGCCGGGTAAAAGACCCAGAGTCACCTCAGGAAGCCCATATTCAGATCGTGTCTCGCGTACCGCAATCCGGTGATGGCACGCCAGCGCAATTTCCATGCCGCCGCCAAGCGCCGTACCATTCATCGCTGCAACGACAGGAACACCCAGCGTTTCCAGCAGACGCAACTGTTTTTTGAGCCGTTGAATGTCTTCGGTGAGCTGTGCTGCATGCTCAGGCTGGGCCTGAATCAGCAAACGCAAATCACCACCGGCAAAAAAGGTTTTTTTGGCTGAAGTCACTACGACCCCACGAATCTGGTCCTTAGCAGCGAGTAAGCGCTGAGTCACTTCTGCCAATGAGCTCTGAAATAGAGCATTCATGGTATTAGCGGATTGATGAGGATCATCAAGTGTAAGAATCACAACGCGATCTTCACGTTCTTCCCAACGAATTGCACTTGTGTTCACCGTTTATTCCTGCCATCAAGAAAGTGCGCGAAGGTGCGCACGGTTCTTTTCCTGCCCCGACGTGTCTTGCTGACCACATTCGTATCTGACAGGCGTGACTTCCCCGGCTACGGCAGAG
>JAJZUM010000047.1 GCA_021848605.1 Pseudomonadota bacterium
GAGCCGACATCGAGGTGCCAAACACCGCCGTCGATATGAACTCTTGGGCGGTATCAGCCTGTTATCCCCAGAGTACCTTTTATCCGTTGAGCGATGGCCCTTCCATACAGAACCACCGGATCACTAAGACCTACTTTCGTACCTGCTCGACTTGTCTGTCTCGCAGTTAAGCGCGCTTTTGCCTTTATACTCACTGCGTGATTTCCGACCACGCTGAGCGCACCTTCGTACTCCTCCGTTACTCTTTAGGAGGAGACCGCCCCAGTCAAACTACCCACCATGCACTGTCCTCACCCCGGTTCACGGGGCCAAGTTAGAACCTCAACATTGTCAGGGTGGTATTTCAAGGTCGGCTCCACCCGAACTAGCGTCCAGGTTTCATCGCCTCCCACCTATCCTACACAAACAAGGTCAAAGTCCAGTGCAAAGCTGCAGTAAAGGTTCATGGGGTCTTTCCGTCTAGCCGCGGGTAAACGGCATCTTCACCGCTATTTCGATTTCACTGAGTCTCTGGTGGAGACAGTGCCGCCATCGTTACGCCATTCGTGCAGGTCGGAACTTACCCGACAAGGAATTTCGCTACCTTAGGACCGTTATAGTTACGGCCGCCGTTTACCGGGGCTTCGATCAAGAGCTTCGCTTGCGCTAACCCCATCAATTAACCTTCCGGCACCGGGCAGGCGTCACACCCTATACGTCCACTTTCGTGTTTGCAGAGTGCTGTGTTTTTAATAAACAGTCGCAGCGGCCTGGTTTCTGAGGCTGCCCACCGCTTACGTCGCAAGGACTTCACGGCAAACAGCGCACCTTCTCCCGAAGTTACGGTGCCATTTTGCCTAGTTCCTTCACCAGAGTTCTCTCAAGCGCCTTGGTATGCTCTACCTGACCACCTGTGTCGGTTTCGGGTACGGTCTACAATCATCTGAAGCTTAGAGGCTTTTCCTGGAAGCTTGGCATCAGCAACTTCGAACCCTTTCGGGTCCTCGTCTCAGTTCTCGACATTGAACGCCCGGATTTACCTAAGCGCCCTGCCTACCACCTTTCCACGGGACAACCAACGCCCGTTATGCCTAGCCTTCTCCGTCCCCCCATCGCAATGATTGTAGGTACAAGAATATTAACTCGTTTCCCATCGACTACGCTTCTCAGCCTCGCCTTAGGGGCCGACTCACCCTGCGCCGATTAACGTTGCGCAGGAACCCTTGGTCTTTCGGCGAGGGGGTTTTTCACCCCCTTTATCGTTACTCACGTCAGCATTCGCACTTCTGATATCTCCAGCATGCTTCTCAACACACCTTCACAGACGTACAGAACGCTCCCCTACCACTTCTCATTCGAGAAATCCGCAGCTTCGGTTCATAGCTTAGCCCCGTTACATCTTCCGCGCAGGCCGACTCGACTAGTGAGCTATTACGCTTTCTTTAAAGGATGGCTGCTTCTAAGCCAACTTCCTAGCTGTCTAAGCCTTCCCACATCGTTTTCCACTTAGCTATGAATTTGGGACCTTAGCTGGCGGTCTGGGTTGTTTCCCTCTTGACGATGGACGTTAGCACCCACCGTCTGTCTCCCATGCGCTACTTGCCGGTATTCGGAGTTTGCATCGGTTTGGTAAGTCGGGATGACCCCCTAGCCGAAACAGTGCTCTACCCCCAGCAGTACTACATGAGGCGCTACCTAAATAGCTTTCGGGGAGAACCAGCTATCACCGAGTTTGATTAGCCTTTCACCCCTAGCCACAGCTCATCCCCCGGCTTTTCAACGACGGTGGGTTCGGACCTCCAGTCAGTGTTACCTAACCTTCATCCTGGCCATGGCTAGATCACTCGGTTTCGGGTCTATTCCCAGCAACTATTCGCCCTATTCAGACTCGGTTTCCCTACGGCTCCCCTATTCGGTTAACCTCGCTACTGAAAATAAGTCGCTGACCCATTATACAAAAGGTACGCAGTCACCCCACATGGAGGCTCCCACTGCTTGTATGCACACGGTTTCAGGATCTATTTCACTCCCCTCACCGGGGTTCTTTTCGCCTTTCCCTCACGGTACTGGTTCACTATCGGTCAGTCAGGAGTATTTAGCCTTGGAGGATGGTCCCCCCATGTTCAGACAGGATTTCACGTGTCCCGCCCTACTCGTTATCGCATGTCCTGCCCTTTCGCCTACAGGGCTATCACCTTCTACGGCCGCTCTTTCCAGAGCCTTCGACTAAAACAGAACACACTTTATGGGCTACTCCCCTTTCGCTCGCCACTACTCAGGGAATCTCAATTGATGTTTTTTCCTCCGGGTACTGAGATGTTTCACTTCCCCGGGTTCGCCTCGTACACCTATGTATTCAGTGTACGATACCAGTAAACTGGTGGGTTTCCCCATTCAGATATGTCCGGATCACCGCTCGTTTGCCAACTCCCCGAACCTTTTCGCAGGCTACCACGTCTTTCATCGCCTCTGACTGCCAAGGCATCCACCATGTGCACTTATTCACTTGACTATATAACCTCAAACCGTCTCGCTACCGCAAAACAATCCAAGATCTTTAGCCTCGCCTACAAAGTCTACCAAGTGTCGCTTGACTCAGTGTCTCAATACGATAACTCTCGCCACCGTATCAAGCACTACATTCTCTCTCATCGCAAATTCTTAAACACCTCACCACATGTTCCTCACATGCAGCATCGGTCAAAAACACCGAAGACGTACGAGCACAACATCCTCTCACCTCTTCGATATTCTTGATTGGTGGAGCCAGTCGGGATCGAACCGACGACATCCAGCTTGCAAAGCTGGCGCTCTCCCAGCTGAGCTATGGCCCCGCTCCGCCAGACCTTCTCTCAACTGGTGGGCCTGACTGGACTTGAACCAGTGACCCCACGCTTATCAAGCGTGTGCTCTAACCAACTGAGCTACAGGCCCAGCTCCTACCGACCTTCTCTTACAGACCATCAAGACAATTTGTTGTGGGTTCTTGCCGCAGATCAATCGCTCTTTAAGGAGGTGATCCAGCCGCAGGTTCCCCTACGGCTACCTTGTTACGACTTCACCCCAGTCATCGACCACACCGTGGTAATCGCCCTCCTCGCGGTTAGGCTAACTACTTCTGGTGCAGTAAACTCCCATGGTGTGACGGGCGGTGTGTACAAGGCCCGGGAACGTATTCACCGCGGCATTCTGATCCGCGATTACTAGCGATTCCGACTTCATGCAGTCGAGTTGCAGACTGCAATCCGGACTAAGATCGGCTTTTAGAGATTGGCTAACCTTCGCAGGCTCGCAACCCTCTGTACCGACCATTGTAGCACGTGTGTAGCCCTGGCCGTAAGGGCCATGATGACTTGACGTCGTCCCCGCCTTCCTTCGGTTTGTCACCGGCAGTCTACCTAGAGTTCCCACCTTTACGTGCTGGCAACTAGGTACAAGGGTTGCGCTCGTTGCGGGACTTAACCCAACATCTCACGACACGAGCTGACGACAGCCATGCAGCACCTGTCTCAGAATTCCCGAAGGCACTCCCACATCTCTGCAGGATTCTCTGGATGTCAAGGCCAGGTAAGGTTCTTCGCGTTGCATCGAATTAAACCACATGCTCCACCGCTTGTGCGGGCCCCCGTCAATTCATTTGAGTTTTAACCTTGCGGCCGTACTCCCCAGGCGGTCGACTTATCGCGTTAGCTGCGCCACTAAACCCTCAAGGAGCCCAGCGGCTAGTCGACATCGTTTACGGCGTGGACTACCAGGGTATCTAATCCTGTTTGCTCCCCACGCTTTCGCACCTCAGCGTCAGTATCAGGCCAGGAGGCTGCCTTCGCCATCGATGTTCCTCCGGATATCTACGCATTTCACCGCTACACCCGGAATTCCACCTCCCTCTCCCGTACTCAAGCTACACAGTTTTGGAGGCCGTTCCCAGGTTGAGCCCGGGGATTTCACCTCCAACTTATGTAACCGCCTACGCGCGCTTTACGCCCAGTAATTCCGATTAACGCTCGCACCCTCTGTATTACCGCGGCTGCTGGCACAGAGTTAGCCGGTGCTTATTCTGTGGGTAACGTCAATTGTCGCACTTATTAGGCACAACACCTTCCTCCCCACCTAAAGGGCTTTACAACCCGAAGGCCTTCTTCACCCACGCGGCATGGCTGGATCAGGGTTGCCCCCATTGTCCAATATTCCCCACTGCTGCCTCCCGTAGGAGTCTGGACCGTGTCTCAGTTCCAGTGTGACTGATCATCCTCTCAGACCAGTTACAGATCGTCGCCTTGGTGAGCCTTTACCTCACCAACTAGCTAATCCGACCTAGGCTCATCTCATAGCGTGAGGCCCGAAGGTCCCCCACTTTCTCCCGTAGGACGTATGCGGTATTAGCGCAAGTTTCCCTGCGTTGTCCCCCACTACGAGCCAGATTCCTAGGCATTACTCACCCGTTCGCCGCTAGGACCGAAGTCCCCGCTCGACTTGCATGTGTTAGGCCTGCCGCCAGCGTTCAATCTGAGCCATGATCAAACTCTTCAGTTCAAAACATAACTCAACAATTACTCAAACTCATTTACGAGTGTTTTCGTCGTTGATCTTCATACTTTCGCATCAATCCACAACAAAAACCCACACAAATTGTCTCAACAATCTGTTTTTTAAACACCCAGAACACCGATCATCTCAGCATCCTTCCCCTCAGCTTCGTCTCCGCCGCTTCAGGAGGCGCACATTCTACACCACCTAAAAACCTTGTCAACTACTTTCTCTGACTGCCACTGCTTTTAACTTCACGCCCATTCAATGACTTGAATGTTCGCCTCGCCTTATCCCGTGGTAACCAAGATCAAGCAGCTGCGGGACGGTCATTATATGCTTTTCAAAGTACGGGTCAATCATTTCTTTGCAGAAAAATGTCACTTTTTTTGCACGATTTTCATAATTCGCACCATAGCGAGCAGTAGAAGCGCCAGAATGTATGGCCAAAACCCTGCGATACTGAGCTTTTGCACCCATGAACCATGAATCACGGCCAGTATGATGGCTAGGTAAACCAGTCTGTGCAGTTTTAGCCAACCTTGCTTAAGTTTTTTTTGCCAGGCCTTAGTCGACGTTATGGCAAGCGGCACTAATAGCAACCATGCCATTGTTCCCAACACCAGATAGGGACGATGAACAATTTCCGAACCAATCCGAGAAACATCGAGTCCGAGAAGCAATACCGCGTAGGCTATCAAATGTACGGTTGCCCAGAAAAAGGCCCATAGACCCAGAGCACGCCGCCAGGTCGTCCAAAATACCAGCCCGGAATAGAACCTTAGTGGCGTCATTGCCAGACAAAGCAGCAAAAACCGCAACGCCCATAAACCAAGTTCATTCACCAACACCTTGCCGGGGTCAGGTCCGAGCGAACCTTGTACGACATGAAGCACCTCAAAGCCCAGGACTGGAATCCCCGACATCCGGGCAATCCACCTCGACTTAAATATCGTTAAATCCATTAGAAATACCTACGCAAATCCATACCCTTATAGAGATAAGCCACTTCACGCTCATAACCATTAAACATCTGGGTTGGTATCCAGTGCGGATCCCAGAGTGTTGCCGGTAACCGGCGTTCACGTGATTGTGACCAGCGTGGATGATCAACATGAGGATTGACATTCGCAAAAAACCCATATTCATTGGGCGCAGAAGCAGCCCACGTCGTCAGTGGCTGCTGTTCGCTGAAATGAATCGAGACAATGGATTTAATTGATTTGAAACCATATTTCCACGGAATAACCAATCGCAAGGGTGCGCCATTTTGCGGTAAAAGCGGCTTGCCATAGAGACCAACGGCCATTATAGCCAATGGATGCATAGCCTCATCCATACGCAAACCCTCAACATAGGGCCAGTTCAAGACAGCCTGTCTCTGACCCGGCATTTCCGCTGGACGTTCCAACGTGGTAAAGACAACATAACGTGCGCTAGAACGGGGTTTAAAACGTCGCAACAGCGCACCCAGTGAAAATCCTACCCAGGGAATAACCATAGACCAGGCTTCGACACAACGAAACCGATAAATACGATCCTCCAGGGAATGCGGTCGAAGAAGATCTTCGAGATGATAAACCCCTCCTCCATCACAAGCCCCATCGACTCGAACGGACCACGGGTCTGTCGTCAGACGCCAGGCTTGTTCAGCAGGGTCCGTCTTATCTAGACCAAACTCATAAAAATTATTGTACCCCGTAACATCCTTATAAGGAGTCAGCACCTCAGTTGTCGTCTCCTCACGACGTCTTGATTGCATCATCTTCTGTAGAATCCATGCCGGCTGGGTGTATGATGCTTGGGCCAAGCGCATTTGCCAGGCAAAAGCAACTCCAGCACCGAGAACACCGACTTCCCGCAACCATTGCCGACGGGCGCCGTAGACCGACTCAGGAGTAATGTCACTGGGTCTGATTGCTGAAGTATTTTCTGAACGCATACCCCCTCCGAGGTGAATTCTGGCCAACACTTATCAAGCATGTGCCAAATAGATGCCAACGTCCAGAGAAGTGACCGAATTTAAAGCAGATTCAGACGATTCTATCAGATATCATGTAGCGGGATGACGGCTCGATCTCCGACTTTTATTCCAAAGCGCTGAGATGGGTCCCGATGAAGCATACACCAGAGTAACAGCCAAAATACCAATCGGCAAATCCGAGGCAACAGCACAGATCACAAAGACAGCAGGCAACATCACTGCAAAAGGAACTCTTGATCGATCAAACTCCTTGAAACTGTAATACTTGAAGTTACTGATCATCAAAAAGGCGACAAATACCGTCATGATGGCAATAAACCAGGCAAGCCATGGCACACGCATATTGACGCTGTTATCTGCTCCAGCCCAAACCAAACTTGCAATGACAGCCGCACCAAGTGGACTGGCCAAGCCGATAAAATAACGCTTATCGACATGTCCAATCTGCACATTAAATCGAGCCAGACGAAAAGCTGCTGCCGCAACATAAACAAATGCCGCCGCCCATCCAGGCTTACCAATCACTTGCAGACTATTGCTGTACACAATGAGCGCTGGCGCCACACCAAAGGAAACCATATCTGAAAGAGAATCAAACTCGGCACCAAAAGCACTCTGGGTATTGGTCATACGTGCTACCCGACCATCCATACCATCAAACAGGGCTGCAACAAACACGGCCAGAGCAGCCTTGTCATAAATACCCTTCATAGCCGCAATGATGGCATAAAAACCCGAAAACAATGCGGCTGTCGTGACCAAATTAGGGAGCAAATAAATACCTTTGTTACGAACCCGTCGCCCCCCTTCACCTTGCTCTTCTTCTTCGACCTCGAAAGTCAGGCCATCGTGATCTTCAAGATCATCGAGAAGTTCATCGCGATCATCCACAACGGTCTCATCCTGCATACCCTGACTCCCAACTCCGGCAAAAGAACCTCTTGAACAAATTAATTGTAGTTCCTGCGCTGAAAAAAACCCGACCTCAAGGTCGGGTTACTTTTTCTGATGTTTGGTTCTAGTTTTTGGTCTGATCAACCAGTTTGTTTTTGGCAATCCAAGGCATCATGGCACGAAGTTTGGAACCAACCACTTCGATGGGATGCTCGGCTGTCAAACGCCTCCGGGCCGTCATTTCGGGGTACTGCATCCGTCCTTCGAGAATAAAGCGTTTGGCATAGTTGCCATTCTGGATATTGTCGAGACATTCTTTCATGGCTGCCCTGGCTTGATCAGCAATGACACGAGGACCGGTGACGTATTCACCATATTCAGCATTATTGGAAATCGAGTAGTTCATCGTGGAAATGCCACCTTCATACATCAGATCAACAATGAGCTTCAATTCGTGAAGACACTCAAAATAAGCCATCTCTGGTGCGTAACCCGCCGCAACAAGAGTCTCAAAACCAGCCTTGACCAATTCAACGGTACCACCGCAGAGCACTGCCTGCTCTCCAAAAAGATCGGTTTCGGTTTCTTCCCGGAACGTTGTTTCGATCACGCCACCTTTGGTACCGCCATTGGCTGCTGCATAAGAAAGGGCTATATCCTTGGCACGCTCACTACGATCTTGATAAATTGCAATTAAGGTTGGTACTCCACCGCCACGTAGATACTCAGAACGCACGGTGTGTCCGGGACCTTTGGGGGCAATCATGATGACATCCAGGTCAGTACGCGGTACAACCTGATTGTAATGAACATTGAAACCATGAGCAAATGCCAGCACTGCGCCTTTTTTGGCATGCACCGCCACACTCTCCTGGTAAACTTGAGGAATATTTTCATCAGGAAGCAACATCATGACCAAATCAGCAGAAGCGACAGCGGCATCAACTTCGGCAACCTTGATGCCAGCCGCTTCAACCTTGGCCCAACTGGCGCCACCACGACGCAAACCCACTGTCACGTCGACACCCGAGTCCTTGAGATTTTGAGCATGGGCATGTCCCTGAGAACCATAACCAATAATGGCAACTTTCATGGAACGAATGATGGATAGATCAGCATCTTGATCATAATACACGTGCATCTGTCACTTCCTCTTGATAATAAAAATTAAGCCAATTATGGAACCCATCAGGCACTCAATACTTTTTCGCCTCGTGCAATGCCTGAGACGCCACTGCGCACCACTTCAAGAATAACTGTTTCCGAAAGCGCTTCAATAAATGCATCCAGCTTTTCTGACGCACCAACCAGTTGTAGGGTATAAACTGATGGCGTTACATCAACAATCTGACCACGGAATATATCACAGGTTCGCTTTACTTCAGCACGTAAAGCTCCGCTCGCTTTTACCTTGATTAACATGAGCTCCCGCTCAATATGTGCCCCTTCAGTCAAATCAACCACCTTGACAACTTCTACCAGTTTATTGAGTTGTTTGGTAATTTGTTCAATTTTATGATCGTCACCGATCGTTGTCAGCGTAAGCCGGGACAAAGTCGGATCATCCGTCGGAGCAACCGTCAAGGTTTCAATATTGTAGTTACGCTGAGAAAACAGGCCAACGACCCTAGAAAGTGCACCTGCTTCATTTTCAAGCAAAATAGAGATAATTCTTTTCATCACGTCCGCTCCGTCTTGCTCAACCACATGTCACGCATGGAACCATCGCGTACTTGCATCGGATACACATGTTCAGCAGGATCTACATATATATCCATAAAGACCAAGCGATTTTTCATATCAAGAGCCTGCTTCATGGCAGATTCCAGTTCACTCATCCGGGTTACTTTCATGCCGACATGTCCGTACGCTTCAACCAGTTTGACAAAATCTGGCAAGGATTCCATGTAAGAATGAGAATGCCGTCCATCGTAAACCATATCCTGCCACTGTTTCACCATGCCCAGAGCCTGATTGTTTAAGTTGACAATTTTAACGGGCATATCATATTGCAAACAGGTCGAGAGTTCCTGAATGTTCATTTGAATCGAGGCTTCTCCCGTGACACACACCACCGTTTCAGCAGGACGAGCCAACAGACAACCCATGGCTGCTGGCAGCCCAAAACCCATCGTCCCCAGACCACCGGAATTGACCCATTGACGGGGACGATCATATTTGTAATACATGGCTGCGAACATCTGATGTTGGCCCACATCCGAAGTAACAATTGCCTTACCTTCTGTAACCTTGTACAGCGTCTCAATCACGCTCTGTGGCTTGATCACTTCACCCGCTGGTTCATAGCGCAAGCCATGGAAAGAACGCCATTCCTGAATCTGTTTCCACCAATCCGCAAGGGCAGCAGCATCAGGTTTGGGGGTATCCAGCTGTCTTACAAGCCCGAGCATTTCTTGCAGAACCGGCTCCACAGCCCCAACAATCGGAACATCAACCCGCACTGTTTTAGAAATTGAAGCAGGGTCGACATCAACATGAATGATTCGAGCATTAGGACAAAATTTGCGGGTATTATTCGTAACCCGATCATCAAACCTGGCACCAAGAGCCAGAATCAGATCGGCATGATGCATGGCCATATTGGCTTCATAGGTCCCATGCATGCCAAGCATACCAATGAATTGAGGATCACTCCCAGGGAAACAGCCCAGACCCATGAGAGTATTGGTCACGGGGAAATTTAAAAGCCGAGCAAGATCGGTCAGCGTTGCAGAAGCTTCACCCTGAACCACACCACCCCCAGCATAAATAACCGGGCGTTTTGCCTGAACAAGCTCTTCGACCGCCTTTTTGATCTGCCCAGAATGTCCTCGACCAACCGGCGCATAGGAACGCATCTTGAGTTTTTGCGGATACTCATAAGGAAATTTTTCTGCAGGATTGGTGCAATCTTTGGGAACATCAATCACAACGGGACCCGGCCGACCTGTAGTGGCAATGTAAAAGGCCTTTTTGATGACCAGTGGTATTTCCTCGGCACTACGAACCTGAAAACTATGTTTTACGATCGGCCGAGACACACCGATCATATCTGTTTCCTGAAAAGCATCCTCGCCGATTAAGCTTGACGGCACCTGCCCGGAGATAACGACCATTGGAATAGAATCCATATAAGCTGTAGCGATCGCCGTAACCGTATTGGTTGCACCAGGACCTGACGTCACCAACACCACACCTGGTTTACCAGTAGCACGAGCATAACCATCAGCAGCATGACCCGCAGCCTGTTCATGCCGCACCAAAATATGGCGCAGCTTGTTCTGCTTGAACAATGCATCATAAATATGCAGAACAGCCCCACCGGGATACCCAAAAATAAGCTCCACCCCTTCGTCCAGCAAAGCCTGGACGAGCATTTCACCACCAGAAAGAAGCTCCACAGCAAAACCCTCAACCGATCAATATTAGAAACCAGGACAATGTCCAGAACCATAGATCTCCGCAAAGGCAGCACCGCGCTTATGGGCCGCCCTGTTCCTGGAAGCTTAGATTCAGGATACTTGAAACGCTGCATGAGGCTTATGGGTAGAGCCTCAACGGAGACGAACGCTCGAACTGGGAACGCAAGGGTGGCTTCACAATCCCGTCGATCACGAAGGAACGATTGTTTATGACTTTCCCATGATTGTCAAGGCTATTTCCTGTTAACAAACATCTGACACCTATTCAATTCCAGCAAATGATAGCTGGTCAATTCCAGCAAATGGTACCTAGTTTGGGATGAAGATTTCCTAGATCGCCATTCGTGCATGGATGACCGGATTCAACGCATGGGATTTTCTCCATCCATTAAGCGCTTTTCACTGTAAAACTGACAATAAAAGCGGTTATAATTTTGCAGTGACCTGATCTGACTGATGGAGAATATGCATGTTTGCTCGTTTTGCTGTCGTTGCCCTGATCATGGGTAGCAGTATGTGTTGGGCGGCCGATATTAATGGTGGCCAAACGATTGCTGAACGCATCGCCCCGATTGGCAGCGTCTGTATCGAAGGTAAACCCTGCGCTGCTGCAACGGCTGCCGCTGCTGAGGCTGCCACCGCTGCTTCTACACCCGCAGCCGGTGCTGCCCACCGTAGTGGTCAGGAAATCGTGCAGCAAGTATGTTCCGGTTGCCATGGCGCTGGTGTCATGGGTGCACCCAGAATCGGCAACAAGGCTGACTGGGCCCCACGCATTGCCAAAGGCATGGACACTCTTTTGCAACATGCTCTGAATGGATTCAATAACAAGATGCCTCCTCGTGGCACCTGCACATCCTGCTCCGATGATGACATCAAGGCCGCCATTACATATATGACGAATCAAAGCCGCTAATCATCACCCAAAAGCTGGCGCAAGCTACTCAGGTGTTGCTGCGCCAGTTGCATTTTTTCCTCGGCTGTCCTTTCCGGACCACGACCTTCCCAGTCCAGATCATCCTGTACCAGTTCATCCAAAAATCGGGATGGCGTGGTTGGTACATTCCTGCCTGCACTTTTACGCTGCTGCGCATAGCTGAACGTCAGTGATTGCTGTGCCCGGGTAATACCCACATACATGAGTCGACGCTCCTCCTCAAGCCCTGCCGGATCAAGGCTGTTTTGGTGCGGTAAAATATTCTCCTCCATCCCCATCATGAACACATGATGAAATTCCAGCCCCTTGGCCGCATGCAAGGTTAAAAGTTGAACCCGATCCATATCTTCCTCTTGAGCCTGACTTTCAAGCAGGTCGCGCAGTACCATGCGTCGGATAACCATCTCAAGCGAACGATCCTCTTCGGTTTCTGCCCGTTCCTGCACCGTGAGCATACTTGCCAGAAACTGCTGAACATTATCAAGCTTGCGCTCGGCCTGAGCCGGCGTAGTACTTGATTGCTGCAACCAGGAATCATAATCAATATCCATCAGCATTTGACGAATACTGGCAATCTCGTTCGTCTCAATGATCGAACGCGTGATTTCCTGAAACCAGCGATAAAACGTACGAATTGGGCTAAGGCTGCGCTCCGGCAATACGGAGCCAAGTCCCATTTCATCGCAAGCAGCCATAAGCCCAACACCGCGTTGACGCGCATAGGAGCCTAGCTTTTCAAGGGTACTGGGCCCAATGTCGCGTCGAGGAGTATTGATGACTCGCAAGAAGGCATTATCATCATCCGGATTAATGACCAAGCGTAAATAAGCCATAAGATCCTTGATTTCCTGACGGGAGAAGAACGATGTGCCGCCAGAGACCCGATATGGAATTTGCAACTTACGCAACTCAAGTTCAAGAATTCTTGCCTGAAAATTACTGCGATACAAAACTGCAAACTCCCGGAATTCAATCCGGCGCATCATGCGGGCGTTCAGAATTTCAATGGCAATACGCTCTGCCTCGGCCTGTTCGTTGCGACAAGCCAGGACACGGATTCGGTCTCCTACCCCATGCTCGCTCCAAAGGCGTTTCTCAAAGACATGAGGATTATTGGCAATCACCTGATTGGCCGAGCGCAGGATCCTTGATGTCGATCGATAATTCTGCTCAAGTTTGATGACCCTCAAACCCGGATAATCATTTAAGAGCTGATTCATATTTTCTGGTTGCGCACCCCGCCAGGCATAGATGCTTTGATCATCATCCCCAACAACGGTAAAGTTAGCCTGTGCCCCAACCAGCAGTCGAACCAGTTCATACTGGGTCGCATTGGTATCCTGATATTCATCAACCAGCAAGTAACGAACACGATGCTGCCAGCGCTCGCGTATATCAGCATGATCACGTAAAAGAAGCGTTGGCATCAGCACCAGATCATCAAAGTCCACTGCGTTATAGGCATGCAAATGCCGCGTATAGGCTTCGTACACTTTTGCAGCGAGTTCCTCGTCCTCATTTTGAGCCCGATTCAAAGCATCATCAGGAGACCATAACAGGTTTTTGAACCGGGAAATTAGACTCTGGCACTGGTCAATCCGATCGGTAGCCGATGCCAGATCGCGCTGCATTAACTCGGCCAACAAAGATCGACTGTCCTCGGCATCGAAAATAGAAAAATTACTTTTTCTGTCAGCATGTTGTGCTTCCTTGCGCAACATCTCAAGACCCATGGCATGAAACGTAGAAACGACCAGGCCTCGCCCCTCTCCTTTTTGCAAAAGTGAACTTGCTCGATGACGCATCTCACGGGCAGCCTTGTTGGTAAAGGTTACAGCCATGATCCGCGAAGCCGAGTACCCACACTCCTGAATGAGGTAGGCAATTTTGCGGGTAATCACCGAAGTCTTTCCGGAACCAGCACCAGCAAGGACCAAGACCGGTCCACTAATGGCTCGAACTGCTTCCATCTGGCGGGCATTAAGAGATGTCATTGAGGCATATCGATCAACACAAAAAGAGCAGGCATTGTCTACAGCCCGCTTTAGGTTGGCAAGTCCTTAAGACAAACAAAAATCACAAGGCATCCAGCAATTGTTTCATGACTCGCTGATCCGCTTCGGACAACTGCAGCATGCGAAAGCCACAACGATAATCCTGGGTATATTCGGAAGACTGGCACCAGACAACTTCAGCCTCAAAGCTCAAAGTATTCGAGCCCTCAATCGTCTCGGGCAAAACCATACTCATCGAGATAACCGAACCAATTTCCGGTTGATCGCGCATCACCAGTTTGAATCCATCTTGGGAGAGATTCGCCATACGCCCGAGATTTCGACCACTACCACGATCAAAAACCCGGAGTACAGAAGAAAGGGATTTGCGGGGAACACGCCGACCACGGTGTACAGGCTGGAACGACGAGTCGCCCTGAGCCTCATGATGTTGTCGAATAACCAACACCGCACCCGAAAAAGCTTCCTCAGGAGGATTGATCGGCCTGGCAACAAGCTGAACCGGCAAAAACTCTGGGCCATTGCGTAGATACAAACGTTCCTTTATTTCTACCCGCTGCCCAAAGCGACAGCCCATAAAAACTTCCGATGTCATCCACGGTTCACGTTCTGCCTGTTTGCTCGTAGCTAGCACTTCCATAATGGAATGTCCTTCTACAGGTTCTGAACGTAAGGTCAACAGCTCCTGCAGTGCCGGATTGGAATAGGTCACGCGCCCACCCGCATCGACAGCCACAATCGCTTCGCCCAATGCCGCAAGAAGAGACTCATTATGGGTCTGCAGTTGGCGAATTTCCCGTAACTGGATCAACAATTCCTCGCGTTGACGTGCCAACTCCAGAAATACATTAACTTTGCTTTCAAGAACAACCGGATCAAAGGGCTTATTAATATAGTCAACTGCACCGCTCTGATATCCCTTGAAAGCATAGCTGGGGTCAGTATGCTGCGCCGTAACAAAGATAATTGGAACATGCTGGGTTTTGCGATTGCGACGCATCAACTCAGCCACCTCAAATCCATCCATACCGGGCATCTGCACATCCAGCAGAATCAGCGCCACATCATATCGAAGCAACAAACGCAAGGCTTCATTACCCGAAGTCGCCTTGACCAGATCAAGACCGGGACGTTCGAGAACTGCTTCAATGGCCAAAAGGTTTTCGGTCCGATCATCGACGACCATGATGCGTTGCATATCCTTTCCTCAGCAGTTCCACAATGAATGGAATAATTTCTTTTAATTTCATGACGCGATCCGCAACCTTCTGCTCGATGGCATTGCGGGGCATGACCCCTGAGGCCGCTTCCTCAGGATCCTGAACTACAGTATAGCCGCCAGCACGCTGAATGGCAGCCAATCCTGCCGTACCATCTTCATTGGCGCCGGTCAGCAGAACACCGATCACACGATCACCAACAATTCGGGCAATACTTTGCATGGTGACATCAATCGAAGGCCGGGAATAAAAAACGGGGGGCGACACACAAAGGGAAAAGGTCCAGTCCCGTTCAAGCAGGAGATGATAATTCGCTGGGGCCAGATAAATGCTTGCAGGCAACATCGGCTCCTTGTCCTCAACCTCACGAACAGGTAGCGTGGTATAGCGCCGCAACGAACGTTCGAAGCCTGCATGAGCATCGTTGTGGCGATGTTGAACCAACACAACTGTTCCAGGAAAATCATCTGGCACGAGGGAAAGCAGTTTGATGATGGCTTCAACTCCTCCCCAGGACGCCCCCACAACAACGACCGGTTGTCGCCTGATCTCGTTCGACACCCCTGTTATTACCCTCTTTCACCCTGATCATGCAACATTTTTTGTAATTCCCGCATAGATTCCTGACTTTTTTTTAGCTTCTCTTCCAGTTTTCTTTTCTGCATATCCAAATCA
>JAJZUM010000048.1 GCA_021848605.1 Pseudomonadota bacterium
GACCAGAATGCTGACGCCTTTTTGAACCAGTCCATACATATGAGTCCAGAACTCGCGACGCGTCAGTGGGTCCACACCTGAAGTCGGTTCATCAAGGAAAAGAACAGCGGGCCGGTGCATAAGGGCGCATGCCAGTGCCAGTCGTTGACGTATACCCAGAGGCAGTGATTCGGGTGCCTGAGCTAGATAAGGCCCAAGCTGAAAAATATCGATCATTTCTGCAACGCGTGCGGATCGCAAGGGGTTACGAAGGCCATATACCCCAGCGGAGAAATCCAGATTCTGACGCACCGATAACATGCCATACAGTGAGAATTTTTGTGCCATGTAGCCAAGCTGTCGTTTTGCTGCTGCACCTGACTGACCAAGATCATGGCCCATGACCCGGGCTTCACCGGATGTTGCTGGCAGCAGTCCGCACAGCATGCGAAAGGTTGTGGATTTTCCAGCGCCATTTGGACCAAGCAACCCGAAAATTTCTCCTTGATGAATTGAAAAGCTCACGCGATCAGCAGCGACAAAGTCACCAAAATGACGGCAGAGTTCTGTACAACTGACCGTTGGTTCCGACCGTAAGGCTAAGGAGGGAAAATGTTCGGCCAATACGGATACGCCACCGGGATGACCACCAAGCAGATCGACAAAAGCATCCTCAAAGCGGGGCTGAACCCTGCTGGCCTGTGGCCCAAAGGCCTGAAACGCATCTGCTTCATGAGTTGAGCGCAGGACCACACGCACGGAGGCTCCCTGAATGACACCATCACAGACATCATCTCGGGTCAAAATCTCTGTCAGCCGATAGCGTTGATGGCCATGATCAACGGGAATTTTCAGTGTTCGACCTTTCAGTGTGTCGGTCAACTGATCAGGAGGTCCATGGAACAGAATACGACCGGCATCAAGCAGCAGAACATGCTGACAACGTTCTGCTTCATCAAGGTAGGCCGTTGACCAGACAACGGCTATGCCCTGGCCAATCAGCTCTTCGACCATGCTCCATAGTTCTTGGCGACTGACAGGATCGACACCGACACCCGGTTCATCAAGCAAAAGTACTTTAGGCTGACCCATCAGGGCGCAGGCTAGACCAAGTTTTTGTTTCATACCTCCGGACAGTTTGCCAGCCAGTCGATGCTGGAAAGCTTCAAGTCGGGTGAAGGTCAAGAGCCGCTTAAAGTGACTGGCTTGCAAGGCAGGTTCCAAGGCACGCAGCTCGGCATAAAGCCGCAGATTTTCCAGAACGCTCAGGTCTTCATAAAGTCCAAAGCGCTGAGGCATATAGCCGGTTACAGCATGCACCTGTTCGGGTTCCTCAAGAGCGTTAAAGCCAGCGACCCGAATTTGTCCCTCGTCCTGACCTAACAGGGACGCCATAAGGCGCATCAGTGTGGTCTTTCCGGCACCATCGGGTCCAACAATGCCCGTCAGCTCCCCAAAACGGATGTTGGCCTGAATATGGTTCAATACATTCCTGCTACCAAAGGATTTATGGACTTTGTCCAGTTCAATGGCAAAGTTCGTGTTCATGGCTCGGCAGGAACTTCAATCGTGACCGGCATGCCTTGGTGGAGGCTTTGATCCGGTTGATCGACGGTGATGCGTATCCGATAAACCAGATCGGTACGCAAGTCAGCCGTTTCGACCGTTTTGGGGGTAAACTCTGCCCGTGGCGAAATAAAACTGATATGCCCACGCCAACGTTGCGACGAACCATCATGCTCAACCCAGACCCTACGACCCAGATGCATGTGCCCAAGATCCGATTCAGAAATATAGGCCCGCACATAGACCGGATTGAGAACGCTGAGTACATAAACAGCCTGACCAGGAGCGACCATATCCCCGGGTTCGACGACGCGAGTAAAGACCGTGGCAGCGGCAGGCGCCTGCAAGGTGGTATCTGCCAGAGCAGTGAATGCCTGTGCCTCGGCCGCTTGCATGGCTTGCCAGTGAGCTTTGGCGGCGGCAATATCTTCAGGTCGGGCTCCGGATTGCAGTAGATGCAGATGCTGTTCGGCAGCGATCAGGGCTGCACGGGCAGAATCACGGTTGGCACCCGCAGCCTCGAACTGTTTGACGCTGCTACTGGCGTCTGTTTGCAACTGTTCCTGGCGATGATACTCCTGATCGGCATACAACGCCTGAGCTTTGGCCTGCAGCAGTTGTTGTTGGGCTGTGGCTATGTCCTCGGGTCGATTTCCGTGACGCAGCAAATCCCATTCGGCTTTGGCTTGTGCGCTATTGGCTTTTGCCAAATCAAGGCTTTCACGAAACGGGGTGGGGTCTAGCTGAGCTAGAACCTGCCCGGCACGTATTTGATCACCCTCGTCGACCAACATTTGGGCTACTCGTCCTCCCTGGCGGAATGCTAAGTCAATTTCGCGGATGTCGACATCGCCGTAAAGAGTTCGGTTTGGTGAGGTGTGGGTATGGATGTACGATGTGCCGAATAGCACACTGATGACCAGGATCACCAGAATCAAGGGTACGACATAGGTCACGAAGTGCCGATTCATGATAAGCCCTCATACACCATCGGTTGTTGCAAGGATATGATTGAATGTCTTCATAGCATTTTTCTAGACCATTTTGCTATAACCCCGAGCAATCAACAGAGTTTTTGGTGACTTGTGTCATATTCTGATGCATCGTCTTTCTTGTTCACAATTTTTTTGGGGTGTCGCGAGCGATGTATCTGTATGCATGAGCGGCTCAGGCATGCAGCATCTAAGCAGCACCAACGTGGTCGGCAATCGCCCTCTCTGTAGGTTTAGTGCGCAGCAGAACGCCCCGTGTTTTGTCGATGGAACTTTTACCCAGACATTCTGATCTGGCTCGTCGGGTACGTCGATGTAAAACCCTAAACAAAAATAATGCGAATTTCTGTATTTTTATATAGCCTTTCACAATGGCTAAATTTGGTTAACTTTTTGGTATTAGGGTCGGTGTATATGAGTCTTGTCGTAGTACACTCAAATCGTCTTGAAACGCTGCTCGGGAAAGTTGCCCATCAATTACCGCCTTTGTCAGCTTTGGCAGAGGAGGTGTGGCTTGCTCATACCCAGGGAGCAGCCGATTGGATGAAAATGGCTTTGGCAGAGGCCGTTGGGGTTTGTACCGCCGTCAAGGTCCAAATGCCCGGTAGTTTTCTTTGGTCCCTGTATGAACGGCTTCATGGGGCCGATGCCAGTGATGACCGGTTTGAGAAATCAGGGATGCTTTGGCGACTTTATGCCATGTTTGCCGATGAGACGTTCAGGAAATCCATACCAGTCCTGGATCAATTTCTCGATCATGCTGAGCGTCCTCAGGAGCGTCGTTATCAGCTGGCCCGGCGGATTGCTGATTTGTTTGACCAGTACATGGTGTACCGCAGTGACTGGCTTAAGGCTTGGGCATCCGGTCATCAAGATGCCCGTCTGCAAGGAAAAGATGACTGGCAGGCTGAGTTATTTTGGCAGTTGCTGCAGCAAATTCCGGAACAGGAGCGACCGGCACTGCGTCTATATCATCATCAACGTCTCAGCACACGATTGCATGAGATGTCTGAGGAGGAATCGGTCCGGCTTTTGCCTGCCCGTATTATCTTTGTGGCGGCGGCGGCGATCCAGCCTTTGGTACTGGATTCTTTAATTCAGCTTGCATCACGCACGGAAGTCGTGCTGCTGGTTTTTAATCCCTGTTGTTACTACTGGTCGGATATTGTTTCGGAGCGTGAACTTTTCCGTCAACAGGAACGAATGCGACAGCGTCAAAGAAACTACCGTCCGGATGGCCTAAGACTGCAGGAAATTTCCATGGAGGACATGCACAGTCAGGCTCACCCCTTACTGGCGGCATGGGGGCAACTCGGACGTGATTTCATGGGGCAACTGGATGCCTATGACGCGGCTGACCAGGGACGTTTGGATCTTTTTTCGGATCCCATATCGGAAGTTAAAGCGGGGCAAAAGGCAAGCTTGCTGCAGCAGGTGCAGAGTGCCATGCTCAATTTGCGTCCCTTGCAGGAGCATGAGCGTGATCAGATCCCTTTAGACGATCGATCCATACGTCTGCACGTGCATTACAGTCGCCAGCGTGAAGTCGAAGTACTTCAGGATACACTTCTGGCCATGCTGGCAGAGGATACGACCCTTGATGCCCGGGATATGGTCGTCATGGTCCCCGATATTGAAGTCTATCTCCCTCATATTCTCGCCACCATGAATCGCTACGATCACAAGGATCCTCGATTCATTCCCTATTCGATTGCTGATCGACCTGTATTGACCCAGCATCCCCTGTTGCAGGGCCTGGAACAACTGCTCCGGATACAACAAAGTCGACTGGTTCAGTCTGAGTTTGTGCAATGGCTGGCGATACCCGCTTTGGCGCGTCGCTTGAATCTGGACCCACCATCACGGGATCAGCTTATTCAGCTTGGCCGGGATGCGGGACTACGTTGGGGGCTTGATCAACAGCATCGCGACTATCTTGAACTCGAGGTCTGCGCCGACTTGAACTCATGGCACTTTGCCCTTGAACAGCTCTTGGCTGGATATGCCGGTGGTAGCGGGCGCGAAGGTCAGCTACCCTTTGACGGGTTGAAGGGCAACGCTGCTGCGAGTATTGGCGCACTGGCGTTGCTCGTGGAACGCTTGCATCACTGGCAGGCGTTTTCTAGCGTCGAACATAATGCCCAACAATGGCAGGAGGGATTAACCCAGGTGTTGTCTTCATTGTTTGAAGCTTCGGATGATGAAGAAGAACAAATACTGGAGCGATTTGACGAGGCCCTGCAACAATGGCGGGATCGAGTTGAACGTCAGGGTGGATATTGTGGAAGCTTGCCGCTGTCGGTTCTGGCGACCTCGCTACTGGAACAACTGCAGGATATGGCTGCATCGAGTCGATTTCAGCAGGGCGGAGTTGTGTTTTGCAGTCTTTTGCCTTTGCGCGCCTTGCCATTTCGTCTGGTCTGTCTGCTCGGTCTTAATGAAGGTGAATTTCCTCGAGCCGTGGCGCGTGATGATTTTGACTTGATGCAACGTCCGGGACAATTTCGTCTGGGTGATCGCAGTCGTATTGCCGATGACCGCTGGATGTTCCTGCAGGCTCTACTTTCTGCCAGAGACACCTTGTATCTCAGCTGGCAAGGATTCAGTCGTGTCGATGGAACGCGTCAGCCAGCCTCACTGCTGGTCGTCCAACTGATGGATTATCTCAACAAGGGCTGGCAGGGTACAGCAGCTGATCGTCCCCTGACCGATCAGCTTGTTCATGTCCATCCCATGACCAATTACCATTTGCGTTATTTTTCCGACTCTGCTGCAAACCCAAAGACATATGCAACGGAATGGGCTGGCTTGTACCAAAAATCCGAGATCCCCGAACCGTTGCCTCAGCTTGAGTCCGTAGCCTGGTCAGAAATGGATATCAGCCTACGCATGTTGACCCGCTTTTTCAAAAACCCGGCCAAAGTTTATTTTGAACAGAACTTGCGGGCCTACTTGCAGGATGATGCGACGTTGCTTCAGGATACCGAGCTTTTTGATCTGAACAAGCTGCAGGAGTACCATTTCGTTGAACAACGACTGCAGGGTATATCGCTCGATCGCATAAAGTCTTCGGGTCAGTTACCTGTTGGTCTTCGTGGCGTTCATGTCCTGAATCGTCTTGAGTCCCGAGTTGGCGCCATGCTGCAGCAAAAACAGGAGTTGATAAGCGGCTTTGAACGGGTAGAGCGCATACCCGAATGGTCGTTGGTCATTGCGCAAACAGGCATGATTCGTGATCAGCCTGTCGAGTTATGGCAACATGATGATCAATATCGGATGATTTTGCTCCATGCAGGCAGTTGTTTGAACAAAAAGAATATCAAAGCACAGCATGCCCTGCAGGCCTGGTTTTGGATGATGTTGGCAAAGTCTCAGGAACCAGCTGTGCATCTCACAGTCTATTTGGTGGGTACCGATGCACGTATCTGCTTTGCCTGCCCTGCACAAAATGCTCATGAGCGGCTGGCACTAGGGTTTACTGCCCTGCAGCAGTCACATGCAAAGCTGATTCCGCTTCCTTTACAGGCCATGCTGGCCTACGCTCGGGCATCACAGGATGAAAATGAACAGGATCCAATGTTGGCAGCCAAAGAGCGATTTATTTCAAAGCCTTTTTCTCATGAAGCCCATTCAGTCCAGTCCGAGGCAGAGGATCCCTATTGGGCGCGTGTATTTCGTGGAGATGCAGACAAATTTGCAGCAGAGTTACAAAAACTTTTGTCGCAACAGGATGAATGGCGGCATTTCTACAGCGATTTTGCCATGGTTCTGAACAATGCAGAAATCGTGTCCATCAACGATGAGCGCGAGGGATGAAGCAATGCAACCTGTCTCCGTTCTGAGCCATCCCCTCACCGGCACAAGTCTGATTGAGGCCAGTGCAGGCACTGGAAAAACATGGACCATTGCTGCCCTTTATCTGCGTCTGATTTTGGGGGTCGGCGAACCGGGATGTTCCTTCAGTCAACCCCTGACTGTTCGCTCGATCCTGGTCATGACCTTTACCCGAGCCGCAACCCGTGAATTAGTTGAACGTATTCAGAGCGAACTGCAGCAGGCCGCTGATTGTTTCAGCCAAAATATTCAGCCAGCGGACAAAGCGACCTACAAGGATCTTTGGCACGCCATCAGCCATGATGATACCTTGCGCCGCTCGGCAGCGCAGCGTCTGCGCCTGGCCGCCGAGTGTATGGACGAGGCGGCTGTAATGACCATTGATGCCTGGTGTCAACGCATGTTGCGGGAACATGCTTTTGCCAGCGGGGCCGGTTTTGACGACGAAATCCTTGATGAACCGCGTACTCTGACGGAGGAATCCTTTCAGGATGTCTGGCGTTGGTTTTTTTACGGGGAATTGGCCCATGACATTGAGGCCATAGCGCCTGGTCTCCTTGACTGGAAGATGGATGAAGGCCTCAAACAGTTCATGTCCTGGTGTGCGCAGCAGGATCGTGTCCCACCAGAGCAAAGAGTTGACCGTTGTAAGGAGCACCCTCGTCATACCCTGCTGAATGCATGCAAAACGCAGCTTGCCCTTCATATTAAGGCTATGGAAGATTCGTTCCAGGTCATCAGGAATTCTTGGCCCATCATTGATCAGCTCTTGCAGTCGTTTTTGCAGGAACAAGACTGGCCATTCAATAATAAGCTCTTCAAAAATAATAAAGTTGCTGCTCTTGCTGAGCAGATGAATCGCTGGTGTACAGACCGTGACGAAGGACAAAAGAGTCTGGTCCAAATGCTACGGCAACTAAGAAAGATCAACAAAGAGTTCAAGACGCCCCTTAAGTATCTGCACCCTGAAAATTGGGCAAATGCTCTGAAGAAAGATTACATGGATCGGGCGCCATCGCTCCAGTTCGATGCCCTGTCCCGATTGACTGAACAGATGGCCGCAGATTTCTCCGCGATCGATACTCATCTGACCTTGGTCGTATTCCAGGTGGCCTATCAGCTCCTGCAGCGCAAGAAGGAATCTGCTGGCCGTTGGAGTTTTGATGATGTACAGCGACGACTTTTATTGGCCCTGAACCATTCCGAGGAGTTGGTTGGGCTGATCCGTCAACAATTTCCGGTGGTGTTGATTGATGAGTATCAAGATACCTCACAGATTCAGTACCAGATCTTCAAGACAATTTATCCGGATCAGCAGGCAAACGATTATGCGCTTGTGCTCATCGGTGATCCCAAACAGTCGATCTACCGCTTTCGGGGTGCCGATATTCATGCCTATCTGCGGGCCAAGGCCGAATTATCGCCCTCATGCTGGTTCAGTCTTCCCAGCAATTATCGATCAACCGGGGCTGTGGTTGCGGTTGTCAATGATCTGTTTTCCCACGCAGAAGCACGACACGATGCCGGAGCCTTTAAGGAAAAGCAGGGCGGTGCGGATCAACCGTCCTTGTTGTCTTTTGAGCCTGTACATGCCGTAGGTGTTGAGGTGCCTGATCGTCTTTCCCAACAGCCGGCACTGCAAGTCTTCTGGCTGGATTGCGCTGAGTTGCAGTCCATGAACTTCGTGCGGGCAAAATTGGCAGAGCATGCAGCCAATGCTATCCAGACAGCATTGACTGAGGGTGTCAGGGCTGAGGATATTGCCGTGCTGGTTCGAAACAAATCCGAGGCGGATCTGCTGCTCAAGGCATTGCGTCAAAGGGGGGTAGCATCGGTCTATCTCTCGGGTCGGGAATCCGTCTGGTCGGCAGAAATTGCTGTCGATCTGCTGCGTTGGCTGAAGGCGGCGGCTGAGCCCCAGAATATCCATTATGTGCGTTCGGCTGTTGCCTGTACCCTGACAGCGCTTGATCTGGAGACGAGGCTTCATGTTGAACTCCATGATGAACGGATTCTGGAACGCTGGATGAACTGGTTTGGGGCATTACATCAGCGCTGGCTCCAACAGGGGGTGCTGGCAATGCTGACCTACGCCATGCAGTCAATTGTGGCAATGAACCCTGGCTGGTTCGAGCAGGCAGATGCTGAGCGCTGGCTAACCGATGTGCAGCATCTGGCCGAATTGGCCCAAGCAGCAAGTGTGCGTCTGCAGGGTATGACAGCTCTTTTGCTTTGGTTCCAGAAACAGGTCGAGGAACAGGGACAGAATGATCAATCCGCCGAAACCATGACGATCAGACTGGAGCGGGAGGAAAAGCAGGTTCGCATTCTGACGATTCATAAATCCAAAGGTCTTGAGTTTGGTTTTGTGTTCATTCCTTTTGCCCTGCAATACAAAGAATACAAAGAAGTCAATAAAATTGCTAAGAACGATCGGGCATTGGAAGAGGAAAAAGAACAGGAACAGGAGCAGATGCTCAGGGAGGATATTCGTCTGCTTTATGTGGCGCTCACCCGGGCCAAATATGCTTTGTGGCTGGGTTTGGCAGATCAGAAGTTCGGTCGTGACAAGACCAGTATCGTGCCAAAAACAGCCTTTGGCTATTTGCTTGGATTAAAACTGACGGATACCGTGAGCACTCAGGACATTTTGGCATGGGTGCAGGAGGTATTCCAGTTTGATGCTGCGGTCAGGATTCTTCATCAACATTCCGATCAGGAACTGATCAGTTGTGTGTCGCATCAGGTTGACTCATCGAGTATGCCAACCGTTGTCGCACCGATGAAGATGCCGCAAAGATCCTTCTGGCAACTGAGTAGTTATAGTCGTCTGTTGCATCAGATCAGTGGAATCGATCTGCTCGCACGCAAAGATGCTGATGAACCTCATCGTTCTTTGACGGAAGGGGTCGATTTACCCGCGGGACGTGCGTTTGGTTCCCGACTGCACCAGGCTTTGGAGCTTTTGGCGCAAAACGGCTTTGCAGAACATTCATGTGCAACTGTGGTCAAACGTTGTTTTCAGATGACTCCGTGGGCAAATCAGATGGAACGGTTGCAGGCATGGCTGTCAGCCTTGATTCAGGTGTCCCTGCCGGAGGGCGCCTGCCTGGGAACATTGCGGCAGGCTCAATGTTTCCCCGAAATGGAGTTTTACATGCATGTGCCTAAAACACTGGATCTTGCCAAACTGGATGATCACTGTCGTAGCGGGTTGCTCGCGGTCGATTCAGGTCAAACCGTGGTGATCGACGCTGTTATGGATCATGCATCCTTGCAAGGTATGCTGACCGGTGTGATGGATCTCGTTTATGAGTGGGACAATCGCTACTGGATTGTCGATTACAAAAGTAACAAGCTGGCCGACTATAAGCGTTCATCGCTGACTCGTGCAGCTGCCGAACATCGTTATGATGTTCAGGCGGCACTGTATCTGTTGACCTTGCACCGACATTTACGCCATCGACTTAAGCATTATGATCCTGAAAAGCATCTGGGTGGGTATCTGCTTTGGTTCGTACGTGGACATGATCAGTCCGGGCATGGTGTTCTGGACTGGCGCCTGAATATCGCCTGGTTGACCCAACTGGAACAGCTGATGCCTGATGGCATCCATTGAGGGGACATGATGATTGATCTGCACGCTTCGCAGGTACTGCTCACATGGATGGAAGCTGGCATCATACGTCCGCTTGATCGTGCTTTTGCCCTGTGGATTGATGCGCTTATTCCCAGTACCACCCGCAAGGAGTTGCGTTCTAGTGCTATGCTGGCAGCCTTGTGTGTTTCTGCCGTTCATGGTGAGGGGCATACAGCGTTATCGCTTGATCCTGAAGATCCAGTCTGGCGCTACTCAGATGCACTCACGACGCTTGCGAAACAGGTGGGGGATTGGCCAGAGAACTGGATGCAGGATCTGGCTGAGTTACCTGAATGCATATGCAGTGAAGCCATAAAGGGCGGAGCGTTGGTGGCGCCCTTGTTACGCAAGGGCAATCGTCTTTATTTGCATCGTTGCTGGGAAGATGAGCAGACCGTTCTCAGGGGACTGTTGAATCGGGCCGACGTTGCTTTGTACTTAACCCCAGAGCAGTCCACGAAGGCTGAAGATCTGTTGGGCCGGCTTTTCAAGGAACAGGCCGGGGATCAGAAAAAGGCTTGTCAGCAGGCGGTGCAGCATGCACTGACGCTTGTTACCGGTGGTCCCGGGACGGGTAAAACCTATACGGTCATCCGTTTGTTGGCGTTACTCTGGAGTTTGTTTCCCGATTTGCGGGTGGCGATGGCCGCACCAACGGGTAAAGCCGCAGCCCGAATCCAGGAATCCATTGATCATGCCTGGGAAGAGGTGCTTGGACATTTTGACAATGCGTCACGTAGCCGGTTACAGGCTAGCCGTCAGCGTCAGCCCAAGGCACAAACCCTCCATCGCCTGCTTGCCCGGTATCGTTTCGAGCCTGGGACGACATTGCCTTTTGATCTGGTTCTTGTTGATGAAGCGTCCATGGTCGACCTGTCGATGATGGCCCAGTTAGTACGGGTGTTGTCCGCAAAGACAAGACTGGTTTTGCTGGGTGATCGTAACCAGTTAGCCAGCGTTGAGCCTGGTATGGTACTTGCCGACCTGTGTGATTACCCCTGGAATCATTCTGGAACGGTCGTAACTCTTGTTCAATCCCACCGCTTTAAGGGGCGTATTCGTGAACTGGCAGACCTCATCCTCAAGCCGGATCTGAACGAGGAGGATCTTGCAGCCATTCATCAGCTCTTAGGTGGAGGTCTCTCCAGAGTCCCGGAAAACCCGGAGCAGGGCTCAGATGGTGCAGTTGCATGCTGGAGTCGGGATGTCTGGGGAGAAAGAATCAAAGAGGAATGGCGCGCATACGTGACATTGGTGCGGCAAGGTTCCGGTACCATGGACCATCAAGATTGGGTAGGTCGTGTCATTCGTACATTTGATCAAGTAAGGGTTCTTACTGCCTTGCGCAAAGGTCCATGGGGGGCTGAACAATTAAACCCTTGGATTGGTTGCCATCTCTGGGGGGAGCAGAGTGCGCAAAAACGCTATTACGCAGGTCTGCCTGTCATGGTGACGGTCAATGATTATGAACAACAGTTGTTTAATGGCGATATCGGTATGATTTTGCCGGACCATGAGGGGGTGTTAAGAGCTTTTTTTCTGCGCGGCAATGAGCTGCAATCAGTCGGGTTGTTGCGACTTCCGCAGGTGGAAACAGCCTATGCTCTGACGGTACATAAATCTCAAGGTTCAGAGTATGCTCATACTTTGCTCGTATTGCCTGACAGGGATTCACCCGTTTTAAGCTGGGAGTTGATCTATACCGGGTTGACCCGGGCAAAGCAGCGGTTCACGCTTGTCCTTGACCCAGGGCAATGGGCGGTTTTAGATCAAGCCTTGCAGCGCAAGACAAGGCGCAGTAGCGGTCTTCTGGACACCGAGATTCATGCTTAGTTCAGAGCTTGGGCCGCTTCAGCTTTCTCCGAGCGTATTTCCTCAGCCCCAAGAGCTTCTGGTTTAATGCCAAGGCGTCCAAAAGCGGTAACAGCCTCCATTTCTTCACTCGAGAGTGCCTGCTCGGTTCCAAACTGACTTTCAAGATTGGCCACGGTCACCAGATCAACATAGTCGGCTTGGGCAACGTGCCGACCCAGATCAAGGTGTCCTTTGGGTACGGCAACCAGTTCGGGTGGAAACTCCCACATTTGCAGAATACTTTCACCGATTTCCGGATGCAGATGTTCGACAATGCGGGTTAGCGTAAAGCCGCCGCCAAGTACCTCCGGCCGCATTTCTGCAAAACTGAGCAAGGGAAGAATGCCGATCTGGTGGACCAATCCTGCCAGGGTCGCCTGATCCGGACGCAGGCGGGTGTAGTGTTTACAAAGGATGGACGCAATCCCAGCAACCTGGGTACTGTGTGACCATACTTGATGCATCAGATGATCGACGGTCGAGGAGGTCGCCTGGAACATCTGACGCATCGCCAAAGCACTGATCAGATTTCCGGCAAAGACAATGCCCATGCGGGCAATGGCCTGCTGCAAGTCATCAATCTTGCGTTGCCCCCGCATCAGCGGACTGTTGGCGACTCGAATCAGTCGTGCCGAAAGTGCCGGATCGTTCTGGACGACTTTGGAAAGCCCCAATGCCGTGACATCCGGATCCTGGGCCACTTCACGTGCTTTCAGAGCTATTTCAGGCAAGGTTGGCAGGATCAGGCGATCTGATTGAAGGAGTTCCTTGATTTCTTCCGCAATGGCCTGTTCATCGGTCGTGAGAGTCATAGAGAGGGATTCCAGTCTGATTCAAAATCTACCGCACAGGTATAGCATAGCCCAGCGTTTGCGTCACCAATGGACCGACATCATCTTCACCCCAGAGTGTTCTGTCCAGATCGTGACGCAGCATGGCAAGTCCTTCCCAGCCATGATCAGCATTTTGAACGGCAAAAAGGACTTCACCGACTTTATCCCGCTCGGATTCAGCCGTCTGTTTCCCGGATTCTGGCTTGAGGCTGTAGAGTGGCATAGCTGTAGGGATCGGCCTGCTACTTTGACCTTGCCAGCGCTGCATGGACTGTTTGATTTGGCCGCGAAACCAGGCTCGAGCCACAATTTCCTGGCCGGTATAACAGCCTTTGTTGAAACTCAGTCCATCGAGTGCCTGCAAGTGCAACATTTGTGGCAAATACTGGTCTGCCAGAAGGGCAGGTAAATAAGGGATGCCCGCCTGAATCAGACTAAGCAGACAATAAGATTCGCAAAGCCAGTCAGGATCTTCGGCACAGGCCTGCACGATCAGGGAACGAGTTGGACTGATGAGGATACTTGAGATTCCTGAATCGGTTTGGGTATGCCAACGCTGTTCTGACCTCGCCTCATGCCCTTGCATACATACTGACCAAGCTGGAGCATGGGTCAAGGTACTTTTGCTGAATGCCAGATAGCGTTGCATGCGTTGCTGGAATGATGCCGCCTGATCTTTTGGCATGAGCAAAAAAAAGGATTGAGAGTCATGCTGCAGTAGAATAAACAACTCAAGGACCCGACCCTTGAGGCTCAAAGTGGCGGCCAGAAGGCTATGATCGGGTTGCAGGGTTCGGGTATCCGTCGTTGTTTGCCCCTGAAGAAAAGTCAGGGCATCGGGTCCCTGAAGCTGCAAAACGGTCCATGGAGTTCGGCAGGCCCTTTGTCCGTGGACCAGCGCATTCCAGCCGTTTGTGGTGATGTCAGAATGTTCAGACATAGGACAAATCCTCGCGATCAACAGGGGGTACCATCAGCAATTCTGTATAGGATGTCAAGAGAAAATGGGAGGATCATATGCACCCGACAGACCTTGCAATCACATTGAAGAATATCTGGATGTGTACAAATTATGTTAAATGGAACTCATTGATTTTACTTGAACCCATGTCGGGTTGTACTAATATTTGTACATAGGAGGTCGATATGGAAGCCATAACTTATAGTCACACGCGCCAGCATTTAGCGGAAATCATGAATAAGGTTGTCGATGATCGCGCCCCAGTGCTGATTACCCGCCAAACGGGACAACCCGTTGTCATGATGTCGCTACAAGATTTCAATGCCCTTGAAGATACCGCCTATCTGATGCGTAGCCCGAAGAATGCGAAGCGACTCATGGAGTCGATCGAACAGCTTGCCACCAGCGGAGGAAAAGCCCGAGAACTGATTGATGCCGATTAAGTTCTCGGATCAGGCTTTGGAGGATTACCTGTTCTGGCAAGCCAAAGACAAAGGTATGCTCAAGCGGATCAACAGTCTTCTGCGAGACATACAACGTTCCCCATGCGAGGGAATTGGGAAGCCAGAATCACTGAAACATAACCTTGCAGGTTTCTGGTCACGTCGTATTGATGAGGAACATCGGTTGGTTTATACCGTTCAGGATGAAACTGTCCTTGTTGCTCAATGCCGGCACCATTACTAGCATCCATTACGAACATGCATCCTCTATAGTGTGCAATCCGGGATTGGTACCAACTGTGATTGAAAAAACCAAATTTTTTGAACGGTTGCAGATTGGGCCATAGAGCGGATTGTCTCCTTCCTGAAATTGGAGAGCAATCGATGATCAGCATGATTCTAGATTATGATGGTTGTGTTACCATAGTGCGTGTAATGAGCAGGGGCAAGACGCATGATCGGGCAGGATAAAAGTGCACAGACGATCCACCCGGGCCGTTTGGCCTGGATGTGTCGTCGTGGTCTCAAAGAACTCGATGTACTGATACAGCCATTTTTTCAAGAGGTGTATCCAGGTTTGGATGCGGCGGGGCAGCAATGTTTTGTATCCCTGCTTCAGGAAGAGGATGTCGATTTGCTTGACTGGTTGGTCCACGACCACCCAGCCCCAGAGCATTATGCCGGATTAGTGTCCCAGATCACGGCATTCAGAGGCGTGTCTGGCTGAACTCATCCGGAGACTTTCGGAAGTCGCTCGATGGCAGCACTGATTTCGGCCTCGGGGAAACTGTAATCCTCAAGCTTGCCGTCAAAGTAGCGTTCATAGGCACCAAGATCAAAATGCCCGTGACCGGAAAGGTTGAAGAACAGTGTTTTGGCTTCGCCCCGTTCTTTGCAACGCAGGGCTTCATCCATGGTTGCGCGAATGGCATGAGCTGATTCAGGTGCGGGGATGATGCCTTCAGCGCGCGCAAAGGTTACCGCCGCTTCAAAGGTGGCAACTTGAGGCACGGCGATTGCTTCAATAAGTCCTTCATGGTATAGCTGAGAAACCAGAGGTGAGTCTCCGTGGTAGCGCAAGCCTCCGGCATGAATACCAGGTGGCATGAAATCATGTCCGAGTGTGTACATTTTCATCAAGGGTGTGAAACCACTGGCATCACCATAATCATAAGCATATACGCCTCGTGTTAGTGTTGGGCAGGA
>JAJZUM010000049.1 GCA_021848605.1 Pseudomonadota bacterium
GTATGTGTGTTCAACAGGAAAAGAAGCGGTGCAGGATCACAAGGATCCAGGTAGGGGCGGAGGGCTCCGAACCGGCTGTGGTAACACGGCCCACGCCTGCTGAGACCGAGGTAAGTCGTGGTGGTGGTAATTCCATCTCTGCGCTCTGGTCGTTGAACCAGGAAACCCCCGCTACAACGTCGCAAGGCGCTTAGCGGTGGGAGACTTCATGGAGTTGCAGCCTGTCCTGCTCAGGAGTATATTGATTGGGTAAGACATTAATTGGGTAGCACATTGATTGGGTGCGATGGCGAGTATCCTCCATGATGATGGGTCGCAGGGAATCGGTAATTCGGCTTTTGTTGATTGCGCTCGTGATCATCGGCTCCCTTTGTCGTGCCAATTGTCTGGTAAACTTTTCCATGCCAAAATTTGTCATGTCAAACGTTTCCCAGTCTGAGACTCATCCCTGTCCGATGCATTTGTCGCAACGCCTATGTTGCCATGAGCCGACGACAGGGATCGATGCAATGGATGGCCATCAAACGCTGCAAATTCTGAACAGCTTTGCCATGCCCGTGATGGTGGCAGCGGTTAGCTTCATGGTCTTCTGGTTGTTAGGCCTGTTCAATCCGTCTTGCCGTCCATATGGCTATGCCTGGCATGGCCTTATCCCGAAACCCCCTCCTTATTTGCGTGATCTTCGCCTTCGACAATAGACCTTGCCTGACGCATTCGGTATGATCGCGTCGGCGACGTGCGTTATGTACGTGCCGACATGGATTTCGAACCGTTCAGGATCAGGATCATGAAAATCTCGAGGCTAGGACCGTCCGTGTGCGGTCTGATCATGGCGCTGTCAATACCCAGTGTGTGCGCCGATTTAACCCTGGCGCAGGCTGTGCAGGATGCTCTGAATTATTCTGCCAATATTCGTGCCCAACAGGATCGTTATACCGCAGCGCAACAGCAACTTCCTGCGGTCGATGCCCTGCCAGACCCGCAGTTATACAGTGGTGTTGCCAATGTTCCTGTTGCCAGCATGGGCGGTGTTCAAGCATGGAGCACAGCACAGAATGCCATGAGTGCTCGTGTTATTGGCATCAACCAGGAGTTTCCTAATAGCGGCAAGCGGCAGGCAGCACGAGCCAGCGCCCTAGCTGGGGTTCAGATTGCTGTACAGGAAGTTGCCAAGTTACAAAGTGAACTCGCCATTTCAACGGCTGAGGCGTGGATAGACTTGCGTGCGGCCGAATACAAACAAAGGATCCTGAAGGAACAAATCAAGGATAGTCAGCTGTTGACGAACCTGATCAAGCAGCAGTTGGCTGCCGGGCAGGGCAGTGCCGTTGATGTACTCCAGAGTCAGCTGGAACTACTGGAGCTGGAGAATGCCCTGAACCAGAATCAGGGTCAGATGGCATCGGCTGTCGCTCAACTGCGTCGCTTTGTCGGAGATGATGCCACCATGCACCTCTCGGGTGACGTTCCTGCATGGCCATTGTCCTATCAGGAGGTGCAGCAACACCTCAAACATCATCCTGATCTTCTTCTTGCCCATGCTAACGTTGTTGAGTAGGAAGCCAAAGTGGCCGCTGCTGTTGCTGAACAGCACCCGGACTGGGGGCTTGGTCTTAGCTATCAACACAGTGGACCATCTTTTGCCGACATGGTTTCACTGACCGTTTCCATGTCTTTGCCCATCTTTCCGTCGCACCGTCAGGGGCCAAAACTAAGCGCAGAACGGTCACGCCTTCGTGCCGCTCAGGATGAGCTGATTGACATCCAACGTCAGCATGCAGCCCAGTTACAGTCCGACTGGACGAGTCTGCAGGCTTTGACGGCACAGATCGATCGCCTGCATGACCAGGAACTTCCCCTGGCGCAACAAAAAATAGATCTTCTTGTCGGAAATTATCGGGCGGGTAAATCGGAAATCAATACATTGCTTGTAGCTCGTTCGGAACGAAGGCAATTGTTGCTGCGTTTGATTGACCAGCAAGCCCAAAGAGATCGTCTGGCTGCCCGTCTTCATTATCAATATCAATACTCAGTTCGGGAGATGACACCATGAAATCCATGCGTCACGTTTTTCTGTATGTGCTGACCGCTATGGCAGGTGTACTGGCTGGCTGGTATTTTCAGCCTCATCATGGTGATCATCCTGTAGTTCAGCTACATCCATCTTTGGTTCATCCACGGCGCATTCTGTATTGGTATGACCCGATGCTCCCTCAGCAGCATTTTGATCATCCGGGCAAGTCTCCTACCATGAATATGGATATGGTTCCCAAATACGCCGATGAAGTTGCGGCATCGGTGCCTGCTGTATCCATCGCCCCGTTGCAGAGTCAGGAACTTGGTATGCGCCAGGTCAGCGTGCAGAAAGGAACTCTTATCCAGCATCTGCATGTCTCGGCTGTAGTACGTTTTGATGATCGACAGGTCAGTGTGCTGCAGGCCCGTGCCGATGGCTATCTGGAACAGGTTGTCGCCCACACGACAGGTGATTCAGTGCATCAGGGCGAGGTATTGGCAAAACTGCGCGTACCGGCATGGGCCGCTGCTGAGGCTGAATACCTGACCTTGCTTCAATCCGGCGCTGTTGATCTGGCTCAGTCCGCCAGGCAACGTCTTGTGCAGTTGGGAATGACGGATACGGATATTCGCACGATTGCCCAGGGCGGAAAGGTTCAGGATGTCCTTGCGATCAGGGCTCCACGTACAGGCGTATTGCTTGATCAGGATTTGCGCCCAGGCATGATTGTATCGAAAGGACAGACTCTGGTACGGGTAAACGCATTGGATCAGGTCTGGATTGAGGCTGAAATTCCTCAGGAAGAAATAGCCATTGTCCATATGGGACAATTGGCGCAGATCCGCTTCACCGGCAATCAACGGGTGGTTATGCAGGATCAGGACGCGCTCTGGGGAAGAGTGAGGGATATTTTGCCGGCCATGAATGCCGACAGCCGTACCCTGGTGGCACGCATTGCGCTGCCCAACAGGGATCATCATTTGCGTCCAGGCATGTTTGCGGATGTTGATATCCAGCAATCTTTGTCGCCGCATCTGTTTGTGCCCAGTGAGGCCGTGGTTCGTGACGGTCAGCGTTCACTGGTATTTCGTGTTCAGGGCACAGGTCACTATGTGCCGGTTGAGGTCAGGACAGGTGTTGAGTCGGCGGGCAGGACCGAGATTCTTGCCGGGCTGAATCTAGGCGACAGCATTGTCGTATCCGGACAATTCCTGCTTGATTCAGAGGCAAATATCAACAATCTGGCAATTCAGCCTTTGCCGCATCAACGGGAATCGACCGCTTCGGACCAAGCTCGGCATCCTCCCGCAACCGTGCCAGGGGCATCGACCATGGAGGGCATGTAATGATCTGTTCCTTGATTCGTTGGTCTGTCACGCATCGTGTCCTGATCTTCTTGATGTCTCTTGCGGTGGCTGCCGCTGGCATCATCGCCCTTGATCAAACTCCGATTGATGCCTTGCCGGATCTTTCCGATACTCAGGTCATTATCCGTGCGCAGTTTACAGGACAGCCACCTCAGATCGTGCAGGACCAGGTGGCATACCCACTGTCGACCGCAATGTTGTCGGTACCGATGGCCAAGACTGTTCGTGCGTACTCCCTTTACGGTGATGCTTACATTTATGTGCTTTTTGATGAGGGTACTGATCTTTATTGGGCGCGGTCACGTGTACAGGAGGTGTTGAGCCAGGTTCAGGGAACTTTACCCGCATCAGTTCATCTCAGTATGGGGCCGGATGCCACCGGAGTAGGATGGATCTATGAGTATGCGCTGGTGGATCGAAGTGGCCATCATGACCTCAGTCAGTTGCGTTCCTTACAGGACTGGTTTTTACGTTATCAGCTTAAGACAGTGCCCAATGTTGCTGAAGTTGCCAGTATCGGTGGCATGGTCCGTCAGTATCAGGTTGTGGTTGATCCGGTCAGGCTGCTGGCACAGCAATTGACGATCGCTGAGGTCGTGCGTGCCCTGAAAAAGGCCAATGGTGAAGTTGGCGGGGCTGTTCTGGAGTTGGCACAGACGGACTATATGGTTCGAACCAATGGCTATCTCCGTCGTTTGGATGATTTTCGGCAGATACCCCTTAAGACCGATCGCAATGGCACGGTTGTTCGTCTCGCTGATGTGGCTCAAGTGCGCGTTGGCCCGCAAATGCGCGTCGGAGTCGCTGAACTTGATGGTCAGGGCGAAGTTGCAGGTGGAGTCGTTCTGTTGCGTGCTGGCAAGAATGCCCAAAGCACGATTGTGGCGGTGAAAGCCCGACTTGCCGAATTACAGAAAAGTTTGCCCAAAGGCGTAGAGATTGTGCCAACCTACGACCGGTCGGATTTGATTGGCCGTGCGGTTGACAACCTTCACCACAAATTACTGGAGGAGTTTCTGGTTGTCGGCATGGTCTCCCTGCTTTTTCTTGGTCATCTCCGATCCGGTCTTGTGGCTGTTTTATTCCTGCCGCTTGGCGTTTTAATGGCATTTTTGGTCATGTACAAACTAGGTATCAATGCCAATATCATGTCTCTTGGTGGCATTGCCATTGCGATCGGGGCCATGATGGATGCGGCTGTTGTCATGATCGAAAATGCTCACAAACATCTGGAGACCTGGCAGCAGTGTCATCCTGGACAGCAAATCAGTGCCGGGGAGCGCTGGTCTGTGATGATCGATGCAGCAACTGAAGTGGGGCCAGCCTTATTCTTCAGTCTGCTCATCATCACCGTGTCATTTTTGCCTGTTTTTAGTTTGCAGGGACAAGAGGGCAAGTTGTTTGCGCCATTGGCTTATACCAAGACCTTTGTCATGGCAGCTGCGGCGTTGCTTTCCGTGACCCTGGTCCCTGTCCTGATGGGTTACTGGATTCGTGGAACCATTGCCGCAGAGTCTGCCAATCCGCTGAACCGTTTATTGATTCGTTGTTATGAACCCGTGCTGGATCAGGTTCTCAAGCATCCCTACCTGACCATCGTTCTTTCATTGCTGATTGCCGTGAGTTCCTTGTGGCCATGGACCCATGTAGGTTCCGAGTTTTTGCCACCGCTTGATGAAGGAACGTTGCTCTATATGCCTTCTGCATTGCCCGGTATGTCGGCTGAGCAGGCTTCTCATTGGTTACAGGTTACCGATCGCATGATCAAAAGTGTACCGGAAGTGGATCATGTCTTTGGCAAAGCTGGAAGAGCCGACACAGCCACTGATCCGGCTCCCCTGGAAATGTTTGAGACCATGATTAGCTTCAAGCCTCGTGCACAGTGGCGGCCGGGAATGACACCGCAAAAGCTACGCGATGAACTGGATCAGCGGGTGCGTATCCCCGGACTGAGCAATCTTTGGGTACAGCCTATTCGCAACCGCATTGACATGTTGTCAACCGGCATCAAAAGTCCTATTGGTATCAAGGTCAATGGTGCAAATCTTGAACAGATCAATGCGGTGGCCCAGCAGGTGGCAGGCGTTGTGGCCAAGGTTCCCGGGGTCACTTCGTCCTTCGCAGAGCGACTTCAGGGTGGCCATTACGTGGATGTCCGCATTGACCGCCAGGCAGCAGGACGCTATGGATTAAATATGGATGATGTGCAGGAGATCATCAGTCAGGCGGTCGGTGGGGCTGATATTGGTGAAACGGTTGAGGGGGTTGCGCGTTACCCTATCAATGTCCGATATCCGCGAGAATGGCGTGATCGCCCTGAAAAATTGGCCAATTTGCTGTTTATGACTCCTAACGGACAGCAGGTGCGTCTGGGAGATGTTGCCGATATAAGCCTTAGGGGAGGTCCTTCGATGTTACGCAGCGAAAATGCCATGCCTTCAACCTGGATCTATATTGATTTTGCTCATCGGGATCTGGCTGCCGTGGTCCATGACCTGCAACAGGCTGTGCATCGCCACGTGCAACTTCCGGAAGGTGTTAGCCTGAGTTACTCCGGTCAGTTTGAATCGATGCAGCATGCTGCGCAGCGGTTGCGACGGGTTATTCCTGCGACCCTCTTGATTATATTTATTTTGCTCTACCTGACGTTCCATCGTCTTGATGAGGCACTCCTGGTGATGATTGCTCTACCATTGGCACTGTCGGGTGGCATATGGCTCATTGATATTCTGGGTTACAACCTGTCGGTGGCGGTAGGCGTCGGTTTTATTGCCCTGGCTGGAGTGGCTGCTGAGTTTGGTGTCGTGATGTTGATTTATTTGCGCCAAGCCTTGCTCAAACGAACATTAACTGGACATGCCATGCAACTTACCGACCTCCATGCGGCTATTCATGAAGGTGCAGTACAGCGGGTTCGCCCCAAGGCTATGACGGTTGGGGTCATTCTCGCTGGCTTGGCCCCGGTTTTACTCGGTTCGGGCACAGGCACAGAGATCATGCGACGTATTGCCGCACCGATGGTTGGAGGTATGCTGACGGCACCGCTCCTGTCCATGTTGCTGATTCCTGCCGTATTTTATCTTTTACAGCGCAAGAAATGTGTCTAATGTGCATCAATGTCTGGTTTTAGCTCTGCAATATCAGGGTGGCTTGGTTTTGCCATTCGCGTAGCGCGAGAGCGCTGAGGGCGACTATGTCAAGAGTGATGCGCGATTGATGAATGTTTGTAAATGATTCCGATTGGTGAACTAGAATAGTCTGTGAACTAGAATAGTCTGCAAACATCAAGTGAAATGGACTGATCATTCCAATGATTCAAAAAGGATTGACGCTGATTGAACTTGTTCTTGTGATAGCCATACTTTCGATTCTGTCAGCAGTGGCTATCCCCAGATTTCTGAATTTGGGTACGAATGCACGAATTTCATCGATGAGTGCACTTTCTGGAGCCTTGAATACAGCGATGTCCATCGTTCACGCTCAGGTTATGGTCCAAGGGCCGGGTTCGAAAGGAACACAGGCCAATATCACATGGATAAGTCTCGGCGATGGCACACGAGTCCGCCTCTGGAATACGTATCCAGACCGGTGGTGTGATGGTGTGGGCGCAATTGTGCAGGGCGTGCAGGCTCCTGCCGGAGACAGCTGCTATTTATCATCGGCGGCGGTTCCGACGACTACCAATATCCGTTTCTATGGCTACGGAAATAGCCAGAGCCCGGGTGGCAATGCCGGCTGGCGCGATGAGTCAGCCACCAACGCCACGTATTGTTCGGTAGAGTATGTCTATAATGGAACGATCAAACCGGTTGTGATCACGAATACCTCTGGCTGCTAAATCAGCGACGTCATCAGCTGGAGGCGGGGGTGATGTCTCAGCATCGAAAAACACAGGTATTGCGAACAATCGGGCAAGAGCGAAACAGCACAGCCTTGTTTTGGACATCAAATGAACACAGTAGGGGTGGATATGGGTCAACAGAATGATGGTCAAGAGCAATTCCTGGTGCTCGGTGGCGGCTGTTTTTGGTGCCTTGATGCCGCATTTCGTTCTTTGTCCCCAGTTCGATCAGTGCAATGTGGATACGCAGCTGGGACGATTCCTTTTCCCAGCTACGAACAGGTCTGCACTGGGCAGACTGGGCATGCAGAGGTGGTTCGGGTCGGTTGGGATCCGGATCAATGGGGTATTGAAGATGTTCTGGAGGTTTTTTTCAAGATTCATGATCCAACAACGCTTAATCGGCAGGGTCATGATGTCGGGACGCAATACCGTTCATTGATCGTTCTTGAAGATGCATGTGTGCTAGGAGCCGTTCAAGCGATCCTTGAGCGTCAGCAGCTCAATTGGTCTCGGCCTATTGTGACAGAAATTTTGGTGGGAATGCCTTTTTATCCCGCTGAGGTCGAACATCAGGATTATTTTCGCCATCACCCAAATCAAGGGTATTGCCGAGTGGTCATTGCACCAAAGGTCAATGCCTTAAAGGAGCAATTTGCCTCGCTTTGGCATTCACAAACCTGAACGCACATGTTTTGCACTGAAGCACAATTCTATGTGGGAGTCACTTAAATAAAAGCCATTAGGACGTTGCTGAACCGAAGGGTGACTTAGGCCAATGCACGCAGATTCCGCAATTGTTCAGTTGTTTGTTTAAGGGTCTGATGCAGCCCCGTTTGCAGATTTTGAACCAATAATGGGTCAGTATCCTGCTTGGTTAATGATCTCAAATCATTGACCAAATCATGATAATGCTCGTGGCATGCCAGCAGTTCTGTGTAACTGCGGTACAGTCCAAAAAGTTTCTGGCCTTCGCCATGTACCCAGTAACAAACCAGGCATGAATCTGTTTGATCGAAAAGGAGGCTATCCAAAGGCTGGTTATCAGCACCATGAATAGCGTGAACTTGTTCGGCGCCAGAGTTGAATGAGGGCTGCTCTCGAAGTTTCTGAATCAGTCGCTTACAGTGCTGAATCATCAAGTCAAGACTAAAGAGGGCGCGTGCGCGCAGGAATTGATTCAGTCTGTCCTTTCCAGAAGTCAATGAAAGGCTTTTAATTTCGACTGCAACTGCGTACGCATCATCGCTCATGGCTGAAACTCCATTCAGTAACATCCCATAAGGACAGGTTATTCCAAAAAAAGGAGAAATCCAGCTATTTTGTAGGACAATAATGTGAATTTATGAAGTCTGGTCGATGTTTTTGTCATACAAGCTTGTGGGTGTGGTCGAAAGGACATGGCTCTGCGCTTCAGAGTCATGAGCCGGTGTGTCGTAAAAAAGAAGCCATTGTCTTTGTCGGCGCAAGGCAAGCAGTTTGCGCATGCGGCGCTGTCTTTGGGAGGCCGTGTTGTTGTGGCAAAAACATACTTTGGAGCGCATGAAAGTTCTCGTGTTGGGTTCTGTGCAAATCGGATGACCACGGTCCAGCCTTTCAGATCATTGAACAATAATTTCGAGTTCAGATACAAGTGTTCATACAGATTGTTGCTGCAGTTACACGGTTCATGCGAATGTTAACGAAACACTGTCATCAGAGTAAGCGGGATCAGCTACAATTCAGGAAGTGTTTTTGGAGAGAGGCCATGATGGGAGATAAAGAGCGTCCTCAGCGTGTCATGATTGTTGAGGATGATATTCGGTTGGCGGGTTTGACCCAGGAGTATCTGCAACGCAATGGCTTTGAGGTCCTGCTTGAGGCTGATGGTTTACAGGCCATCAAGAGGATTATTCATGAACAGCCTGATCTCGTTGTTCTGGATGTCATGCTACCTGGATGTGATGGTTTACGCGTTTGCAAGGATGTGCGTTCTGCCGGGTTCAGTCATCCGATTCTGATGCTGACCGCGCGCAGCGAGGATGTCGACCAGGTGATTGGGCTGGAAATGGGTGCCGATGATTATGTTGCTAAGCCGGTCCAGCCACGTGTCTTGTTGGCCCGGGTTCGCGCCTTGCTTCGTCGCGTTGACAGCAATGAGACCGATCATCAGGACGCCCAGCGTCTGGAGTTTGGTGATCTGGTTATTGATAATGGTGCAAGGTCCGTTTTGTTGCACGGTGAACCCGTTGAGTTTACCAGCGCGGAGTATGATCTGCTCTGGCTTCTGGCATCCCATGCTGGAACCATTTTGTCGCGTGAAGATATTTTCTCCAATTTGCGAGGTATTGAATACGATGGTCAGGATCGTTCAATTGATGTTCGCATTTCGCGTATTCGTCCCAAGATTGGTGATGACCCTGATAATCCCCGCAGGATCAAAACGGTTCGTACTAAAGGCTATCTTTTCGTAAAAGAATCGGTTCCGCATGGTTGAATCAAGTCAGGAACCGGGGCGTTCCTCACATGCCGCCAGCCTTTTCCTGAAATTGTATGGTGGCATGGTTCTGCTTGTATTGCTGGTATGTTCGTCAACATGGTTGGGGCTTCAGGAATTCAATAACTGGCGAGCCCAGGAATACCGCGAGGGCGTGGCATCCGGTGTATTTCGGCTGGTTGCGGTCGGTGTTTCTACCCATCATGGTCTGGAGCTGCAGAACTGGATGGAGGAAGTCAGCCAGTTGCTTGGCGTGCCACTTGAACTGGTTTCGGGTCTGCCCCAGCACTTCAGTTTTTTTGAACAACACCGGCTGGACAAGGGGCGTACAGTCTTGCGGCTCAATGGCGATGAAAGTGCCGCAGATGTGTTTGTCAAAGTGCCGGAGCACAAGGATCTTTATGTCCATACCCGCATGGTTCGTGTTTCTGAACAACAGGGCAAGGCCATGGCGCTTCTCTTTCTTGATGCCTTGCAGCGGACAGATCCCCTGCAAAGAGCGCAGACCTTTGAAGATTTAGGCAAATATTTCAGCTTTCCGGTATCGATTGTTCCCGTTGGTCAGCTGAACCTGGATATTGAGCAACGCATTCAGCTGGATCACGATGAAGTGATCATGTTGTTGAAACAGGGCAATGGACCCAATTCATCGTCGGTGCGGATTATGGCACCCATGCCCCATCATCAAGGCATATTGGTGCTTGGTCCGTTGTATCTTTTTAACTGGATGCCGGTCAAGCTGATTGTCGCTTCAGCAATTTTTGCCATTGTAGCCATTACCTTAGGTGCCTATGTGCTGATGCGTCCTGTGGAGCGTCGAATTCGGCGTCTGGAGCTTGCTGTGCGCAAACTGCGGGCAGGTGATCTTGATGCACGAGCTGATGTCGATGGCCGGGATGAGTTGGGGCAGCTTGGGCATGCCTTCAATGGCATGGCTGAGCATATTCAGCGGCTGATCAATGCCCAGCGTGACATGTTGCGGGCCGTCTCCCATGAATTGCGTACGCCCGTGGCGCGTATTCGTTTTGGTGTTGACATGATGGCCGATACCAACGAGATGGAGGATCGATTGTCTCAGCTTGCCGGTATTGACGCGGATATCGAAGAGCTAAACAAGCTGATTGATGAAATTCTGACCTATGCCCGACTGGAAGGCGACAAACCACGTTTGAAAATTCGTGCTTTTTCCTTGCCTGATCTTCTGCAGCGCATCCGTCAGGAAACTTATGCACTCCGTACACCGATTCAGCTTGATATCGATGCGGCTCAGATGGACCCGGTCCTTGCCGAAGAGCACTATATTCATCGACTTTTGCAGAATCTGGTGGGTAATGCCATACGTTATGCACAAAAACGTGTCGTGGTCCGCTGTGGGGAAAATGCCCACAGTAACTGGATATCTGTTGAGGATGATGGTCCTGGTATTCCTGAACAGGATCGTCAAAGGGTATTTGAGCCCTTTGCACGGCTGGATGATAGTCGTACCCGTGCTTCAGGGGGTTATGGACTTGGCCTGTCGATCGTTCAGAAAATAGCTCATTGGCATGAAGGTACCATTCGTATTGAACAGAGTGAGGCTCTTGGTGGCGCGAGTTTTGTTATGACCTGGCCGAAGCGGCTTTCTGCATCGGTGCTTGAGCCGGTTACGCAAAACAACAGCACGGAGACAAATGCTGCACAGACCTGAATTTTTTGATGGATTATGATGTTGTTATCCAGATGATCTGCATTGGATGCTCCTGTTTGACTTGGGCCCTATCGGGCCCTTTTTTTAATTTTTCTCTGATTTAGACCTTGGGTTCAGTCGTATAAGAGGCTGTTAATGATGGCCACTACTGCCGCTTCCGCCAACCTGATCCTGTCCAAAAATAATAATGTCCTCTTTTCACCACATAATTTTTGTGGGAATTGATACAGGTCACTATGTTGTTCTGCCGTAGCGATAAGCTGAAGACACAACAGTTGAGGGGAATTGATCATGAGTTGGACAACTTTGTTTGAATCACCCAGTGATGCCTTGGCCGTTATTACGGTAGCAGGTTCCATCCTTGTGGTGTTTGGTGTCATGGGGTATGCCACCTGGAGAATCGTCAGGCACGGTTAAGTGCCTGACCATAACCATTTGCACTGACTCAGGCTAAAGCAAGGATACGACCGCTCAGATGTGGACTACCGTTTTTACAGTCAGAGACACTGAAGTTCAGGGTCTCATCCTGCTGGGTATAATTCAGGGACACACAGGCTGGTAACAGAATGGGTAACTTGAACTGGACATCTACCTCAAAGGCTGGGGGTAGCTGTTCTTCAAGGGCTGCAAGACAGCGGGCTTTGGTCCACATGCCGTGCGCTATGGCTCGTGGAAAACCAAATAGTCGTGCTGTCAGTGGATGCAGGTGAATCGGGTTGTAATCTCCTGAAATTTGGGCATAACGTAGTCCCGTGTTCTTGTCGAGGGTCCATGTTTCCATAGATTCTGCGGCGGAAGGATGACGGCTTCCTGTTTTGCCTGATGTACGCATCTTATTTGCCGAACGTTCCCGATGCAGCATGATGCTCTGACTGCTCCAGACTCGTTCGCCTGCAATGGAAGCCACGGTATCAATGCTGAATGCAGTGCCTTTCTCGTGAGCGATCAGGGAACCAAACCTACATTCGAGATCAAGAACACTGTCACGGTGAATCCGTTTGAACTGCTGGATACGGTTGCCAATATGCACCAGGCCAAGTAGGGGAAAGGGGCAACGGGCGTCGGTCATCAAGGCCATATGGAGCGGAAAGGCCAGGATGTGTGGGTAGGTGGCAGGAAGCATCGCTGTTGAATTGAATCCACACACTGCTCCATAAGATGTCAGTCGGCGATGATGGACCTGAATACGGTTCAGGCGTATGCCGCGCTCAGGTAGTTCCTTGCTCCCGGAAGGACGCAAGGAACGGACCGCTGCCATGGGAAACAAGTGCCAAAGAGAAGGACTTTGATCCAGTTCATCCACCAGCATGATCAGGCTCCAAGGAAACTTTGGCCACAAACTCGGACAACATTGCCATAGAGTCCACTGGAGGCAGGATTGGCGAACCAGGCAATCGTTTCTGCAACATCAACCGGCAATCCTCCTTGCGACATGGAATTAAGGCGACGGCCTACTTCCCGAATAGCGAAAGGAACGGCTGCCGTCATCTGCGTTTCAATAAAGCCCGGAGCAACGGCATTGATGGTGATGCCTGCCTTGGCATAAGCCTGTGCCTGGCTTTGTACCATGCCGATGACGCCAGCCTTGGAGGTTGCATAGTTGGTTTGACCGAGATTGCCGGCTATACCACTTATCGAAGACACACAGATGATACGGCCGTTAGGGCGTAGGGCGTTTTTGGCAAAAAGGGCATCATTGATACGTTCTTCGCTGATCAGGTTGACGTTCAGCACCAGATTCCAGAAATCTCGTTTCATGCGCGCCATCGTCTTGTCACGCGTGATTCCGGCATTGTGAACAACGATATCGACGCCTTGATGTTTCTCCAGCAGGTAGTGACTGAGTTCGGTCGGGGTGTGGTGGCCGGTGATATCCATACTCAGACTGCTGCCGCCAATACGTTGGGTCAACGCCTTGAGATCAGCCTCCGCCTGAGGAACATCGAGCGCTACCACGTGGGCTCCATCGCGAGACAGTACCTCGGCAATGGCAGCACCGATACCCCGGGCAGCTCCCGTGACCAGTGCAACTTTACCACTCAGGGGTTTTTGCCAATTGACAGCAGTCAGGTGTTCACTTCGACGCAGGGTAATGACTTGTCCGGATACGTAGGCCGATTTTGGCGACAGGAAAAATCTCAGGGTCGATTCCATGAGATGCTCCGCACCTGACTCAACATAGATGAGTTGTGCCGTTGCGCCTTTCGCAACTTCCTTGCCCAATGAACGGGTAAAGCCTTCCAGTGCCCGCTGGGCGGTTCGTTCAGCTGCTGAGGCACAGAGTTCGGGGATTCTGCCCAAAACAACGATACGGCCACATGACTCAACCTGGCGTAGAACAGGATGAAAAAACCGATGTAAATCAATAAGCGCTGTCGTATCCTTAAGGCCGCTGGCATCATAGACGACCGTCTTGAACCGCTCACGTCCGAGCATGTCCAGGGAAGCTGACTGTACTCGCAGTTCAGTATCATATGCAGCCTTGAGTGCTTCATCGTTGTCGGGCGAAAATACAGGATTGTCCTGAGCGGCCAGTATGTTTGCCACATGGGGCATCAGTTCGCCATTTGGGCTCATGCCGATCAGTCCATTGCCATGGGAAAAGGCGGGACCGCCATCTTTGTGGCGTTCGAGGACTGGAGGGCGGGGAATGCCAAGACATTCAGCCAGGGCACGGCCTAGCGGGGAATTGACAAAGCTGAGGTAACGGTCGGTCATGATAAAACTCCTGTCAAGGGTTCTTGATCCTGAAATCACAGAGAGCATACTATCGCATGAATTGGCTGCATAGGGTTTGACCTGGGCTAAAAGAGGATCGTGGCAGTTGCGCCAATGCCACCAGGATAAAATAAGCTCATGATGAGCCTGTTCCCGAATTCACTGAACCAAGGAGTATTTCATGCCAGCTACACTGCGTCGGGTTGCCATTGTTGCCGCAAACCGTATTCCCTTTGCGCGATCCAACGGCGTTTATGCCAAATCATCCAATCACGACATGCTGGTGGCAGCTTTGCAAGGGCTGGTGGATCGTGCCCGATTGTCAGGGGTTCAGCTGGGTGAGGTCGTGGCCGGTGCCGTGCTAAAACACGCCAGGGATTTTAATATGACCCGTGAGGCGGTTTTGTCGACCACTTTGGCGCCAGAAACGCCTGCTTATGATATTCAGCAAGCCTGTGGTACAGGCCTTGAGGCAGCTATTCTGGTGGCCAATAAAATTGCGCTTGGACAAATTGATGCAGGTATTGCCGGCGGTGTGGATACAACATCGGATGCACCTCTGGCCGTCAATGACGATCTGCGTGGGATTTTGCTGGATCTCAATCGTGCCCGAACCAACCAGCAACGCCTGGCTGCACTGAAAAAATTCCGGCCCAGAATGCTGGCGCCCGAGATCCCGCGTAACTCTGAACCGAGAACCGGACTTTCCATGGGGGATCATTGTGCGTTGATGGCCCAAACCTGGTCGATTGCCCGGGCAGATCAGGATCAGCTGGCTGTTCAAAGTCACCACAACTTGGCTGCAGCTTACCAGCAAGGTTTTTTTAGTGATCTTTTGACACCCTTTCAGGGTTTGAGCCGAGACCAGAACCTCCGTCCAGATTCCAGCCTGGAAAAGTTGTCGACCCTCAAGCCTTGTTTTGGCAAAGGTGATGATGCCACGATGACTGCCGGCAATTCGACGCCGCTGACCGATGGTGCCTCCTGTGTGTTGCTGGCTACTGAAGAATGGGCCAAGGCCCGTGGGCTTCCGATTTTGGCATGGTGGGTGGATGCAGAAACTGCGGCTGTAGATTTTTTCAACAAGAAAGAAGGATTGCTGATGGCTCCCGCCTATGCCGTTCCACGTTTGTTGAAGCGTCAAGGTCTGGACCTGGCG
>JAJZUM010000218.1 GCA_021848605.1 Pseudomonadota bacterium
CAGCGTTATTGCCGTTATTATTTGTTGATCCACCACAACCAGACAATGTCACGGCGATCAGGCCTGAAATCCAGAATGATTTTAGAAATCCCATGACGTACGCCTATCTTTAGAACAATTGTACCATTCAAAATAGCGATCAATACTATGACTGTCAATATCTTTTTTGATCAATAAATCGTTGTGTATTGCGGACTATTTGAATAAATCAGGGTGCAAAATTTTCAGATTCCGCATACGGTTTTTCCACACTGCATTGTGTCATCTGTATGAAAATACTTATTTGGGGTCCCCTCAGAAAACGGAAAATAAAGCACGCTAAGCCAGATCGGTGGAAGGCGTCCCAATTTCAGTTTTCAACGAATCAATGAACTTTCGTACTCGCGCTGGCATTTTGATCCCAGGCGCATTTTCTTCACTCAACATCAGTCTATACAACAGCACCTCAACCCGGATTCGTCAGGCAGACCTGGTCGTCGACAGCTATCCCTACAGCGGCCATACTCTGACCAGCGATGCTCCGCGGACGGGTTCACCCGTTGTCACCATGATGGGAGAGACTTTTGCCTCACGGGTAGCGGCCAGATTATCGTGAATGAGGCTTTTATAGGTGGCTATTTTTGACTGCTTTGGATGTCTTTAGAAGTATAAATGGTGCCCGGGACCGGAATCGAACCGGTACGGCCGTAAGGCCGAGGGATTTTAAATCCCTTGTGTCTACCAATTTCACCACCCGGGCAGCCGACCGGCATTATCCTTGATGTCTGCTGAAGTCGCAAGCACTGTACGATGCATTAGGGTCGTATGAATTGCTCAATTGCATTGCAACGTGATTGCTGACTTTTCCATGCATGTGCATGCAAATGATACGAACAATCCTGAATGGCTGGGCCTAAGCGCAAGGATTCAGGCCATGTTCCTTGCCAGCGTAAATGAGCAATCAGTTGTCCGGATTCTAAGGTCAGGCCTATGGAGGCGGCATGAAGATCATAGGTTGGATGGATGGCTCCAGCGTTATCTGAGGCGATGGCAATAGAGGGAAGTTCCTGAAAGCGTTGAAGATTGAGATCAAGCTGCCAAAAGTCCATGACCTGCAGATCAATGCCTTGTCCGGTGGCACCATCGGTACTGGATAAGATCAGCGAATGAGGGGCGTTAAGGACAATACTGAAGGGACTGCTTGCTGAACTTAAACCACTATCCCGTAGGGCTTTCAAGGTACCAGCCATGTGCCACGTTTGCCCAGTTTGCAGATAGGCTTGCAGGAAAAGTGGAATCTCGGTCAGATCCTGATCAATCTGGTCTGTAGGTTCGTTATTGGTATCCATTTCCAAAGGCAATGCCTTAAAAATCCAGATTCGAACATCAGCTCCGTTTCGATGCGCATCAATAACCTGTCCGGTCTGGATACGAAACCACTGTTGTCCTACATGCAGGTCCTTTTTCTTTAATGGTTCTGATGGAAATAGATCGCTCAGAGCATGAGATTGCGAGGGCAGGGGTGCTGCAAAGGTTGCTGAAATGGCAAAAGGTATCAGATATCTGAGCCAGCGATGTGACGACATAGATCCATTCCATCCGGGTGGGCGATCAGGATATGTGTACCTTCTGGGGTCCAGTCGCCCAAAACCCAGCGTTGGTAATGATGACGTTGATGTACGGCCGGTCGATGAGTATGGCCATGAATGAGGAGTGATACTTGATGAAGCTGCATCAGCTGTTCAACGGCTGATGATTCAACATCCATGATTTGAACACTTTTACCTGAAATGGCCTGCATACTTTGCTGACGTAACATGTGCGCCAGCAAGCGTCGCTGCTCCAAGGGTTGTCCAAGGATGCCCTGTTGCCATTGTGGGTTGCGAACCATGGAACGGTAGTTCTGGTATTCACGATCACCGGTACATAGCTGATCGCCATGGACAAGCAGGGCTTCACTGCCATTTGGAAGTTGCAGTTTGAATGCCTCAGGCAGTAATTGAGCACCAATTAGGTCGCACCATTGATGACTGATCAGAAAATCCCGGTTGCCATGCATGATGTAAAGCTTGCCCCTGAACGGGGCAAGACGTTCAACGATGTCTTGAAGCCAGGGTGCATCATCGTCATCTCCGATCCATGACTCAAACCAGTCGCCGAGGATAAAGACCCGATCAGCATTCTTATAAGTTCTGAGTACCTGGAAAAAAAAGGCGGTCAGATCTGGCCGTTGTTCCTCCAGATGAAGGTCGGAGATGAATAGCCAATACACTTTAGCCCTCGACAATCATCGCTTTCGTAATCACAACCGGTTCAACTGGAACATCTTGGAACATGCCGTGACGGCCAGTTTTAACGACCTTGATCTGTTCGACAACATCCATGCCTTCAACGACGCGACCGAAAACAGCGTAACCCCATCCCTGCATGGTTTTGCTGCTGTGATTAAGGAAACTGTTGTCCTTGACGTTGATAAAAAACTGGGCAGAGGCCGAATGAGGATCATTGGTTCGCGCCATGGCAATACTGCCCGCAACATTTTTCAATCCATTATCGGCTTCATTTTCAATCGGTTTTTCAGTCGGTTTCTGATTCATATTGCTATCAAATCCACCACCTTGAATCATGAAGTCGTTGATCACACGATGGAAAATAGTCCCGTCATAGTGTCCTGACTGCACATAGGCCATGAAATTTTCGCAGGTCTTGGGGGCTTTTTCGGTGTCAAGCTCTAGCTGGATATTGCCTTTGGATGTTTCAAATTGTACGCGCATGAAGATCTCTTTAACTGG
>JAJZUM010000219.1 GCA_021848605.1 Pseudomonadota bacterium
CGGGGGTCGCAGTGTCACCCTCAAGTGGCGTTGGTTTGTCATATCCCGTTTATACCCTGGATCATGCCCATCACTCAGGTCAGTAGTTTACTGCGATTTTCAGATGCCTGTGGCGCTGAAATTCCTCGCTGGCTCCGTAAACGCCTGGCAGATTTCAGTGATGACCCTCAATCGATCCGCCAATTTGGCGCTGATGTTGTGATTCGACTCTGTGAGCAACTGCTGCACCAAGGTGCGCCTTCCCTACATTTTTACAGCATGAATCAACTGGATGCAACGTTGACCATTCTGCAAGGATTAGGTCGGACATGAGCAACAGCTTTTGGGGAGAACGTGATCAACGCCTGATCTGGCATCCTTGTACACAAATGCATGATCACGAATCCTTCCCAATTCTTCCCATCAAAAAAGCACGAGGCATATGGCTGGAGGATTTTGAGGGACATCGTTACCTGGATGCCATTAGTTCCTGGTGGGTTAATATCTTCGGACATGCACACCCGGAACTGAATGCGGCTCTTTCGACCCAGGCCGAGCAACTGGCACATATCATGTTGGCGGGGTTTTCCCATCAACCCATTATTGAGCTCAGTGCCATGCTGGTTGATCGCGCCCCCAAAGGTCTGGTTCGTTGCTTTTATGCCGATAATGGTGCCTCGGCCATTGAAGTTGCCTTAAAAATGAGCATGCATGCCTGGCGTCATCAGGGAATGCCTGGGAAAAATCGGTTTGTTGCCCTCAGTAACAGCTATCATGGTGAAACCTTGGGAGCCCTCTCGGTCACCGATATCCCACTCTTCAGTGCCACTTATGCGCCACTGCTGACAACGCCACTGAGGGTTCCTTCTCCAGACTGCAGCCATCTGCCTGTCGATCAATGGCAGCAACACAGCCAGGCATCGCTTCTGGCGGTGGAACTGCTCTTTCAGAAACGTCATACCGAGATTGCTGCCATGATCGTTGAGCCCTTGGTCCAGGGGGCTGCCGGCATGCGCATGTATCACCCGGCTTACTTGAGTGGACTTCGATCTCTGTGTAACCAATATCAGGTTCATTTGATTGCCGACGAAATTGCAGTTGGTTTTGGACGCACAGGGACATTCTTTGCCTGCGAGCAAGCGTCCATCACTCCCGATTTTCTCTGTCTGTCCAAGGCCCTGACCGCCGGCTATCTCCCCATGTCAGTCGTATTGACCACCGACTTTATCTACCAGTTGTTCTATGGTGCTTATGAGCAGCAAAAAGGATTCATGCACTCACACAGCTACACCGGCAATGCTCTGGCCGCTGCAGTCGCCGTTGCTTCCTTAAAGCTGTTCGACCGTGATCAGGTACTTTGCCAAAATCAGCAAAAGTCGGTGTGGATGCAAGAAATGGCTGAAAACCTATTGCCTAAAGAGCAGATTCGTCATTTACGCCGCTGTGGCATGATTTTGGCTTTTGACTGGATTCCCGCCCCCGGGCAAGTCTGGGACCCCGAAAGCAGAGCAGGGTTGGCTTTACATCGTGCAGCACTCCAACACGGTATTCTTATTCGCCCCATAGGTCATCAGGTTTACATCATGCCACCCTATATTATTACTGAAGAGGAATTGGAAGTGCTTTTCAGAGGTATCTCCAAAGCCATGCATCACGCTTATCCACATCTTCGGGTAGCCACTTCACCGCCATACACTTCGACCGACGACTGGGATCTGGCCTGAACATGCGTCTTTATTGCAACGGTCCCATATGTATGAATGGTGAATTCTCTCTGCCTGATGCAGCTGCCCACCATGCACGGGTTGTTCGAGTCCAGACGGGCGATCTTCTGGAGTTGTTCAATGGTGATGGCTACACCTACACCGCCCAAATCAGTCGTATGGAAAAAAAACAAATTTTTGTGTGCGTGCATCTCAAACACGAACACCACCGGGAATCACCGTTGGCATTGCATCTGGCTGTCGTACTCAGTAAGGGAGACCGCCTGGACTGGTCTCTGCAAAAGGCAACCGAACTTGGCATCCAGCAAATCAGTTTACTGACCAGTAGTCGTTGTGAAGTCCATTTGCGTGGTGAAGACCGACTCGACCGTAAAATGCAACACTGGCAGCAGATCGTCATCGCTGCCTGTGAGCAATCAGGACGTTCTTATATCCCACCGCTCACCGCGCCCACGACACTCCAGGAGTTTCTCGGTTATCCCGGATTGGGTCAGCGTATTTTTCTTGATCCGACAGCTGAGAAAGGAATCACCCAACTTCAGATTTCGCCAAAAGAAGTCATGACCCTGCTAGTTGGCCCCGAAGGTGGGTGGAGTGATGAAGAACGCCATTTAATGACACAGGCAGGGTGTCAGGCGATCCGTCTGGGTCCACGTATACTACGCACTGAAACAGCCCCGCTTGCAGCCATTGCCGTCCTACAGGGCCTGTATGGAGACCTCAATTAATCAATCCGTTTGTACGCTCAGGAAAATGGATTCATGCGACGCAGGGTTTCATCCTTGAGCACAATATGATGATAAAGAGCCAGTGCCGCATGACCACCAACAAGCACAAGCACAATATCTGCAAGCACGGTGTGCACATCCTCGGAAAGCTCTTTCAACGCTGGATGTGCCTGAAAAAGTACCGGCAAATCAAACAAACCAAAAAATGAAATGGGCTTGCCATGCATCATGACCATGAAATAGCCCGATAAAGGCATCAGGAACATCAATAGATAGAGCAGATGATGCACACCTAGGGCAGCCTTTTGCTGTGATACTGTACCAATCGGAC
>JAJZUM010000050.1 GCA_021848605.1 Pseudomonadota bacterium
CCGAGTAGATCATTAACTTCCTTAAAGTGATCAATATCGATAAAAAGCAGTGCCAGTTTTTGCCCGGATCGTGCCATGCGCTTGATATCCTGATCCAGCCGATCCAGAAAAAGACGGCGGTTCGGCAAACTGGTGAGCAAATCATAAAACGCCAATTGCCTGATCTGCGCTTCGGACAGTTTGCGATCGGTGATATCGTGCAAAGAGCCTACATAATGTGTCACCTGACCGGAAGAGTCACGAACCGCAGTAATGGTCAGCTGCTCCGGATAAACTTCTCCGTTGCAGCGGCGGTTCCAGATTTCTCCAGACCAGAAACCGTGCTGCTGAATGGATGCCCACATGGAGTCATAGTAGGCTGCATCATGCCGGCCCGACTGAAGCATTTTGGGATTCTGGCCAACCAGTTCCTCCATACGATAGCCGGTAATTTCCTGAAAGGCTCGGTTGACTTTGAGAATCCGGACCTTGGCATCGGTAATCACCATGCCCTCCTGCGACTCAAAGGCGGTGGCTGCGATGCGTAATTGCTGTTCGCTGGCACGCAAAGCGGTCACATCAATGCCAACACTGATCAGGGCTTGCGGTTGTTCTTCCTCAAAAAGCAGGGCATTTGACCAGCGGATCAGTCGCCGCTCGCCTTGGGCATTGATCCAGAAATTTTCACCAGTTTCGAGTAATGTTCCCTGGAAACAGCGAAGGAATGTTTGTTCAACTGTTTCCCGTTCTTCTTCAATCAGAAAACGCCGCCAGAAGTAGGGTTGATTCTGTACCTGGGCAAAACTAAAGCCCGTGAAATGTTCAGCCGCACGGTTAAAGCGAAGAATGCACCCAGATCGATCAATGACCAGCAACATGGGCCCCGCCAGATTCAGGATGGCTTCATTCAACTGTCGTTCATGCTGCAAACTCGCCTCAATCGCCTTGCGACGGGAGATATCGCGGACGGCATAAAACAAAACCAATTTTCCTTCAAAGCTAATGGGATATCCCGAGACATCAACATCAAGCCTTGAACCATCCTGACGCTGATACAGCGTCTCAAACTGAAAGCGGTGGGTTTGCTCAAACTGTCTGGCAAGCATGTCCTGAAATTGCCCATTATGTCCATCAATGTGTGCCATGTTCATGGTCAACAGCTGGCTGCGTTCATATCCTAACATCTCATGCAGGGAATCACTGGCTTCGAGAATGTTGCCATCACGATCCAGAATAAAAATGCCATCGCTAGCCTGCCGCAATAAAGTCTGCAGATAATTTTTGCGGGTCTGAATTTGTTCCATTTCCAGGAGACGTTGTTGCAGACTGATATCCTGCAAGCTCCCCACGACAACTCTGCTCCCGAATGCGTTTTGCCCACGTTGTGCTTCAAGTCGGCAATAGCATGACTGCTCAGGTCCGGGAATGATGAGATTAAGGGCTACGCGATCACCATCACGAGCAACACGATACAGGGCCTGCTGCAAAGCCTTGCCCTCTTCGGGTGACAGCAAGGACACAAAAGCAGAAAGGTTGTGTAGGGATCCTGGCCAGAGCCCAAAAATTCCCTGTACATCTCCGGACCACTGCCAGACATCCCGTTCGACCGACCACTCCCAGGCGACCAGACGTGCCAGTGTCTGCACCTCCAGCAAGCGACTCTGTCTTCGCTGGCTTTCCCGGAAAAGCAGCTTGAGTGGATCTTGGATACCCGTTACCACCAACGCCCGGTAGATCAAATAGAAGGAAACAATCTTGAGTACATGACCAAGCTCGTTGAACGGATCCGACATCTGATTCGAAGAATAACGGGTAAAAGCATATTCCGTGACAATCGCTACCAGCACCGAAAAGGCCAGAAGTCGCCACACCGAAGGACTGAATGAATCCCGGCGTTGATAGAGCAAAAGAAGGTCGATCAACAAAACTTCAATGATGAGGTATTCGCTGAATACCTTGAATGGCGTCAAACCATGACCGGACACAAAACAGACCGGGAAGTTGTTAAAGTGCAGCACACTTGCCAACAAAGCCGCTGTAAGCACGACATAGCCACCAAGTAGGGGCCAAAGACCTGGTTGCCGGGCACGATGCCAACCGACCCAGCCAAGCAACATGCTGAAAGCTTCTACAAAACGTGCCTGAATCCAGAACTGGGGGGCTGCGAAAGGATGAACCCGAAAAACCCCCATCCCCGGATAGGCCAATGAATGAAACAAATCCAGAATGGCCACAAAACCATAGGAAACGCCAATCCAGCGCAGATAGGGATGTTCAATACGCTGCCAACTATTGATCGTCAACACAAATATGGTCAGGGCAACATTGACACTGAACAATTCTGCCAGAGTGTGGAACAGCAGATAATGATTCCGGGCAGCCAGATGCAAGCCGATCAAGACCAGAGTGAACAATATCAGTTCCAGTGGGGCAAACAGGCTCAACCTGCCTTTAAGCATGTTCTCCGCTCGACATCAGCATCAACAACACCGCAAGACTACCGAATTTGTTGTGCCACGAACAGAGGACGAGTTGATGTAGATCATGTCTTCATCGCTTGTTTGTTAAAATCCTTTCCTGCACCGGCCTATTCACAGACCCATAGAAACATACACAACTCGGGGGTGCAAACCATGTTCAATGGCCGCATCGAATTTGATGTGAAAAAACAATTATGAAACATACTGTTGCGTAAATAATGTGTTTTGAGTGAATGAGCGAACGTTTCATAAAAAACAAAGCCATCACCGGTTGAGGCTGAAGCAGCGTTTTGTCATGAAGCTCAGTCGCGTTGCAAGTCGACGGGAATATCCACTTTGGGAACCTTTCCAGGATGACGCGCCTTTCCTGCCTGATAAAGACGTACGGCGTGCAACCAGGCCAGAATGCGGGCCACAGCCTGATAAAGTCCTGCAGGAATTTCCCGATCAAGATCGGTGCTGTGGTATATGGAACGGGCTAAGGCAGGTGACTCAATAGTCGTTACTCGATGCTCCCCTGCAATCTTACGGATCTGTAGTGCCATATGGTCTATGCCTTTGGCCAGAAGCACCGGGGCCTTGTCTTTCTCAGGATGATAACGCAATGCTACGGCAAAGTGGGTTGGGTTGGTGATGACCAAATCGGCTTCAGGAATCTTTTGCATCATGCGCGCTTCCGCCATCTTGCGCTGCATTTGCCGAATACGTCCTTTGACTTCCGGACGCCCCTCGGCTTCCTTGTATTCATCCTTGAGTTCCTGGCGGGTCATGCGCAGTTCCTTCATGAAACTGAACCACTGAGCCGGTGCATCCATCAGTGCAACCAGAATCATTGATGCCGTCATCCAGAATAGCGACCAGAACAGCAGATGCACCACGTGCGCAAAAACCTGAGGAAACGGTTCACGGGCAAGCCCCATGATTTCATCACGATGGCTTCGCAAAATCAGCAGGCAACAAAAACCCACCAGCACCAGCTTGATCAGCGCTTTGAACAGTTCCAGCGCGGAACGGCTGGTGAACATACGGCCCAGTCCGGCCATGGGGTCAAGACGATCCCACTTTGGAAAAAGTGATTCGGTGGAAAACATAAAACCACCGAGCAACACCGAACCCGCGATCGTAGCCAACATCATGATTGCCAATGGGGCAAACAATACATGCAAACCAACCCATATACCTTGCTGCATATGCAGGAACATGACCCTGGAGTCCAAGAGTTCAGCACGCGGTACGGAAAGATTGATGGTTGCCAGACGCAACATCTGTGTACCTATGGAGTCTGCAAAAATCAGCAATGATGCCGATCCCGCAATAAGCGCCATAGCCATCGCCAGATCGCGTGAACGGACAACCTGACCATGTTTTCGGGCCTCTTCCAATCGTCTAGCCGAGGCCTCTTCAGTTCGTTCCTCACTGCTTTCATCTTCGGCCATCATGGCACTCCGAGAACATGCTGCAAACGATCATAGGCCTGCATGCTCAAATCATGCCATTGGTCAGGTACCTGATCCAGCGAAAGCCAAACAATCAACAAGCCAACAAGAAGCGTAATCGGGAATCCAATTGAAAAAATATTGAGCTGTGGTGCTGCCCGGGTTATCACGGCCAATGCAAGGTTAACGACCAGCAAGGCAACCAGTGCTGGCAATGAAACCAGGAGCGCCGAGGCAAACATCCAGCTCCCCCCCTGAAAAAGTACCGACCACCGTACCGGCAACTCAAGTCCGACCTGAATGGGCAACACCTTGAAACTTCGCACCGCAAATTCAATCAAAACCAGGTGACCGTTAAGCGCCAGAAACAACAGGGTCACCAGCATAGAGTACATCTGACTGATACTGGCAACCGAAACGCCAGTACTGGGATCAACCATGGAAGAAAACCCCAGACCGCTTTGAGTGGCCACCAACTGACCACTGATCTCAAATACCTGGAAAAGCACCTGCAAACAAAAACCCATGGCCAATCCGATCAGAATCTGTTCCACCACGACAAGCCAACACAACAAACCCAAAGGATCACACCGCGGCACGTCCTGGATAAAGGGCATGGCCACAACCGTCAACATAATGCTTAAGGCCATACGAATACGTATCGGAACCACCCGGCTGCCCAGAACCGGCATCGACATCAAAAAACCACCCATTCGTGATAAAGGCCAGAGGTAATGACCCAGCCAGGCACCAAGATCAAGATCGGGAAGGCCAGATACCATGAGGATCTACCCCACAATCTGGGGAATATTGAGCAGAAGGTTCATAGTAAACTCGTGAATCATCTTGCCCAGCCATGGACCGGTTACAGCCAAAGCCAACAGGGTAATAAGCAAGCGTGGCAAAAAGCTCAGCGTCTGTTCATTAATCTGAGTGGCCGCCTGAAAGACGGCAATCACCAAACCAACAAGAAGCCCGGGAAGGGTAATGACAGCAGTCAGTATGATGGCCAGCCATATGGCGGAACGGAAGACATCCATTATGGGCATGGCATTCATGGCATGATCCCCCCCTGGTTTCCGTTCAGTCCGACAGTCCGATCTCGCCTCAAAACCCTGACATACACTTTATTAAAGACCATAGCTGGCCGCCAGGGTACCCATAATCATCGCCCATCCATCAATCATGACAAAAAGCATCAGCTTAAAGGGCAAAGAGATGACCAGGGGAGACAGCATCATCATGCCCATCGCCATCAACACCGATGCCACCACCAGATCGATGATCATAAAGGGAATAAAAATCAGAAAACCAATCTCGAAAGCTGTTTTCATTTCGCTGGTAGCAAAAGCTGGAATCAGTGTCGTCATGGACACATCATTAAGGGTTTGTGGCTTTGGCAAGTGCGACAGCCGCTCAAATAAAGCCAGATCATCCTGACGGGTCTGTTTGAGCATGAACTGACGTAGAGGAACTTCAGCCCGATCCAGAGCCTGCATGGCAGGCAATTGACCATCCATATAGGGTTGCAAGGCCTGGCTGTTGATCTGGTCAAAAACAGGGCGCATGATGAAAAAAGTCAGAAAGAGGGCCAGACCAATCAGAATTTGGTTGGAGGGTGACTGCTGCAGTCCGAGTGCCTGACGCATCAACGAAAATACAATGATGATGCGGGCAAAGCAGGTCATCATCATTAATGCAGCAGGAAGGAGCGTGAGTGCCCCCATGATGATAAGTATCTGGATCGGTACGGTATATTCCTGAGCACCACCGGCACCAACACTCATGGTCATCAGGGGCACCCCCGCTGCATGAGCCCTTGTGCTCATGACGGCAAGAAAAGCCACACCGGCTAACCGTCTCCACACAAAAAAGCCCCGATTCTTTTTGTTCAGAAACAGCAGCATCTCAATGCACTCCACCCTTGATCAAGGCCGAGAGACGGCTGACAAAGTCTTCCTGAGATGGCTCGTTTGCAGATGTAACCGCATCCAGTTCCAGCAACATGCGCACTTGCTCCTGCGTCACGCCGAGCAACAAACGGCGCCCGTCCACTTCAACCAGTACCAGTCGTTCACGATGACCCAGCGCCAGTGTAGCCCGAATCTGCATCGGACCTCCTTGCCAGACGCCAAGAATTCGGGTTCTTCGAGCCAGCCAGGCAAGGAACAGGACCAGAGCAAGTACAAAGACGAGCGACAAAGCCACACCCAGAAGGCTTGAGGAACTGGGTAGTGGTGAGTTTGCCACAAAGCCCTGGTGAGCCTGATGCACCGGGAGCATTAGCGTAACCGCCGAATACGCTCGGATGGACTGACAATATCGGTCAAACGAATACCGAATTTTTCATTCACAACCACAACTTCTCCATGGGCAATCAGGGTACCATTGACCAGAACATCCAGAGGTTCCCCCGCGAGCCGATCCAGTTCAACCACCGATCCTTGATTGAGTTGCAATAAGTTGCGGATGGTAATCTCGGTACCACCAACTTCCATGGAAATATTGACTGGAATATCCAGAACCACATCGAGATTAGGGCCTGTTCCAGGAACCACAGCCGATTCAGGAAACTCGGCAAAATCAGCTGGTTGCGCTGCCGGTTGTGAAGGAGAATCCGACTGTTCTTCCATGGCGGCAGCCCAGGCTGCCGCCATATCATCCTGGTCCGGTTCGCTCATAACAAGTCTCCGAAATCAAAATTGAACTGTTTACGTTCAAGAAAATGCTGAATACGCAGGGCAATCTTGCCATTACGTGTTCCAAGCACGGCGCGCGCCAGAGGAATTCCATTGGCAAAAACCGTCGTTTCATCGGGTTCATCAATCGGAATGATGTCACCCTCCTTGAACTCCAGAACATCGCGCAGGTGAATGGTTTTTTCCATCAGATTGGCCTTAAGGGGTAATTTGGCTTCAACGATATCTGCCCGGATACTGTTGATCCAGCGTACATCTTTTTCATCGACATCCGACTGCACGCCAGAATCAAGCAGGTCGCGTAAAGGCTCAATCATGGAATAAGGAAGGGTCATGTGCAAATCGCCACCACCACCTTCGAGCTCAATATGAAAGGTCGATACCACCACCACTTCGGAAGGGCTGACGATATTGGCCATGGCAGGATTGACTTCCGAGGTCAGATACTCGAAATCAACATTATAGACAGTATGCCAAGCCTCCTTCATGTCACGAAAGGCATTCTGCAAAACCAGCTGCACGATTCTCAATTCCGTAGGGGTAAATTCACGGCCTTCAATTTTGGCATGACGCCCTTCTCCACCAAAAAAATTATCCACCAGTTTGAAGACCAGCTTGGCATCCAGAATAAAAAGTCCGGTACCACGCAGCGGCCTGATCTTGACCAGATTCAGACTCGTTGGGACGAAGAGGGTGTGTACGTACTCACCAAATTTCATGAGCTGGACGCCACCGACCGCAACATCTGCCGAATAGCGCAACATATTGAACAAACTGATTCGAGTATAACGGGCAAAACGTTCGTTGATCATTTCCAGGGTCGGCATGCGCCCCCTGACAATTCGATCCTGAGAGGTCAGGTCATATTGCCGGACACTCTCAGGTGGCTCATCTGTTCCGGTCTCAACCATGCCGTCATCGACACCATGCAACAAGGCATCAATTTCATCCTGGTTGAGAATATCCTGAACAGCCATACTTGATACGCTCCCTCGCTATTGCACGACAAAACTGGTGAAAAGAAAGCTTTCGCAGCCATTTTTTCGCCCGGTCTCTTTTTCGAGCACGGCATTGACCGTCGCCAGCGCCTTCTTCTCAAGCTGCTCCCGACCTGAAGCCGTCACCAGGTCAGCAGGTTTGTAGGTCGCAAAAAGCTGATTGAGATTATTACGAATCTCGGGATCATAGGACTTGAGATCGTCCTGGACCTTGGCGACTCGGGTCATAATCGTGACTCCAGCCTGCATATAGCGAAGATTTCCCGTTGCCGGGTCCGTCAGTGTCACGGTAAAGGCGGGGGTCATATCGTAATAAATAGCCTTATCCGGCAACTTGACCTCAGCGGTTGCAGCACCTTTCTGGTGCTTGCTCATAAAAAACCATACCCCCCCACCGGCAATCGCCATAGAAACCAGAACAGCCACCACCAGAATCACAATCATCTTGGCGCCGCCACTTTTTGCTGCCTCGGCCGGGGCTTCTGCAGCCTTCTCTTCCTTTTTGGCTTCTTTTCCTGCCATCTCATCAACTCCTGAACACAATCAATGCCAACAGGCAAAAGAGTAAACCCTAATACAGAAAAAATCTATTGTTCAGTCGTTTAAGAGCAAAGACTCAGGCATACAAATCCAGTGCCCCCGCTCGATCAATGCGTTGAGCCGTCTGGGTCAATGATGGGGGAACGGTAACGGAGACGGCTCCAGGGCCTGCCTGGGTATTCATCAACCACTCCTCACGGGTAGGCGCCTGCTGGCCACCCTGACCTTGACCCTGACCCCCCGTCAGGCTGGCCTGCATGTTCATGCCCTGAGCCTGAAAAAGATCGTGCAGATGAGGAAGCGCCTGCTGCAGAGCCTGGTGTGTTGTACTGTGGCTGACTAGCATGGAAACGTTCACCTGCCCCTGACCCTGCATGCGAATTTCGACCGCGATCGGACCCATCTCCTGGGGAGTGACATGAATACGGGCACTGCTGACTTTTTGCCCTACCATCATCACTAGATGCTGTCCCAAAGCCTGACCAAAATCGGGAGACTGAACAGGCGTCTGAATGGACGTATCCATAGGAGAAGCTGATAACGATGGCGTGGAATGAGCCAGACCAGCCATCACAGCACCTTGAGAAGGAGCCGCATTAGCCGCTGCAGTAAGTGTGGTGTTGGTCGCCCCTGAGTCCTGCTTTCTGGAAGCTTGTTCTGTGCTTAGACCTTGTTGCAAAACGGAATGCACCAGCGCCTGCAAGTGAGCCGATGATGGCGTTTGTTCGGCTGATGAAGAAACCACATCTCCAGAAGCAGAATGCGCGCTATCCTTACCCAAGGGTTTGAGCTGGTTTACTGAATTCGCCGACAGTTTATCAATCGTGGCTATTCCTGGAATAACGCTACTACTTTGACCTGAGGTGTGCAGTAATCCCGCCGATGTTTCCTGGAGAAGCCGATCGTTACCGGGATTTGCCATTTTTTTTGCACTCGAGGTGACGCTCGTCGATGACGTCAATTTATCATCACTGCTCGAACCAGGGTTCGTCAACGAATTGGCAGAAACTAGAGCCGGTGTGCTCGACGTCACAATGGCAGCCATTGCTTGTGGTATGGTCGATAATGACTGACTTATATCGGCAATATGTTGCCGTTTGAGCTCATCCTTTTGCCGCTCTTTGGAATTACTGTTTTTGGCATCGGTGGTTTTGGCATGGGTTTTTAAGGATTCAGCCTGAGTGAGACCTGCAGCATTCTTCTGCATCGCCTCATTTTCTGCGGACGTCGTTGATGAAGCATGCTCCAATGAAGAGTGCTGCAACAGTGAAGAAAAGTCTGAAGATTGAGCATCACTTTTGCCTGAATGCCCTTTTGATGATGCATCGCCTTCTTTAGCTGAGGACCGGGATGACACCTGCCGGTCACCACCCCCTTGAACCAAAGCCGGACCTGAACTGACTGTCACCATGGAATGAACTCCCTAACCCGATGTGAATGCGCTCACAAGGGACAAGCAAAATTGATACCATGCACCACCCTTCGAGCTGATCTCGAGACCTGGGCAACGAACCGGTCGTGGTCATAGATTCCCCTTGGCAATCCGATCAGTTTTTGGCTTAATAACCGGGTATTCCGTCATAAACCCAAGGAACTTCACCATGTCGTTGTGCCCCTGCGGCTCCGGGCTTGAACCCAGCGCCTGTTGTCTGCCCATTATAAACGCCAGTCGTCAGGCACAGTCTGCCGTCGAACTGATGCGCGCCCGCTATACCGCCTATACGCTGCACAACATTGATTTTATCTGGAACAGTACCCACCCGGATCAGCGTGATCAAAGTGACCGCCAGGCGATGGAAAACTGGTCCGCACATGCCGAATGGCTTGGCTTGACAGTCCTCGATGAGGGCCACCCAAACTCGAATCAACACACTGATGAAGTTGAGTTCAAAGTCACATTCCGTATCGCCCAGGTAACCCATCTACACCATGAACGCAGTCAGTTTTCTTTTGAGAACAATCAGTGGTGGTTCGTCGATGGCAAAGAAATTTACAGCGGCCCGATGGAACGCCCTCGTCCTGTGGTGCGCAACCAGCACGTTGGACGCAACGACCCATGCCCTTGCGGCAGTGGTATCAAATTCAAGAAATGCTGTGGCAATCGGGCAACAGCAGCCTGACACGAGGATTTAGCCATGAGTTATGATGTTGTTATTCTCTCCGCCGTTCGAACCCCCATGGGTAGTTTTCAAGGCTCACTGTCACCCTTGTCCACAACGGATTTGGGCGCCGCTGCTCTAAAGGCAGCTGTGGAACGGAGTGGTCTGCAGGCAAACAGACTTGATGAGGTTCTGATGGGCTGCGTTCTACCAGCGGGATTGGGACAAGCTCCAGCCCGGCAAGCGATGCTCAAGGCCGGAATCCCCGAGTCTGCTGGAGCCACGACCATCAACAAAGTATGTGGTTCTGGCATGAAGGCCCTTATGTTGGCCAACGACCTGATTCGTGCTGGTAGTGCCCGTTTTGTGGCTGCTGGTGGCATGGAAAGCATGAGCAACGCCCCTTACCTTTTACCCAAGGTTCGAAGCGGATTACGTATGGGGCACGGTGAAGTCAAGGATCATATGTTTCTTGATGGTTTGGAAGACGCTGCTACCGCTAGGGCCATGGGGACCTTTGCTCAGGAAACTGCCGATGCCCGTGGCCTAAGTCGTGAATCCATGGATGCGTTCTCGTTGGCTTCCCTGCAACGTGCCCAGAACGCCCAGCAAAGTGGTGCGTTTAAAGCTGAAATGGTTGCCCTTGAAGTCAAAAGCCGTCAAGGCACTAGCATGGTTGATCAGGATGAACAACCGCTCAATGCCCGCCCTGAGAAAATACCACAATTGAAGCCGGCATTTGCCAAAAATGGGACACTGACCGCAGCCAACTCAAGTAGCATTTCCGATGGAGCCTCTGCCATTGTTCTGGCTCGTTCGGATGCACTAGACGGTCAGCAACCCCTTGCCCGAATTGTCGCTCAGGCCACGCATTCCCGGGCACCATCCGATTTTACCATGGCTCCGATCGATGCCGTTCGAAAAGTCCTCGACAAGGCCGGCTGGTCCGTCGATCAAGTTGATCTATTCGAAATCAACGAAGCTTTTGCCATGGTTGCCATGATGCCCATGCAGGATCTCCAAATTCCCCATGATCGCCTGAACATCCACGGTGGTGCCTGTGCGCTGGGGCACCCGATTGGCTCCTCAGGATGCCGGATTGTGGTAACCCTTCTCCATGCCTTGCGTCTCAAGGGATTAAAGCGTGGTGTTGCTGCCCTCTGTATCGGTGGTGGCGAAGCCACAGCCATTGCCATTGAATGCATTTGAGTACAGCCGCTCTACTTTTCCTGACCCTTGAACGGGTCAGGAACTACTCCATGCCCTCTAAATCAGTACCATAATTGATCACAACTTTTTTGCGCGAGGGACCCCATCCCGTTTTACGATTGTGTGGATGGGGATAGCGCCTCCCTGACTTCCTAAGTCAAATGCCTCTTGGGCGCCCCATGAATCCATTCGATTCATGGGCATGAACGGTATTTGCCACCGAAATTCGACTCATATCCTACAAATCCGAAGGTACCGAAGCGACCCGATTGAGCAGATCTTCGTCGTGTTCATTGAATATCGCTCTGGCTTTTCTTGTACTTCTCAATACATGTTCTAGAATTTGATCATCGCTCAGGTCAAGGGAACACAGGAATGATTCGTCGATATATTTGTGCTCTGGGAACAATGTGCTGGCTGGCGCATCCGGCTTATGCCGTTCTTGATACCCAATTGCAGAATCTGCAAACGATCGAGACAGATGCCTACAAGATGGCAACTCACTATTTCATGTACTCCGTGACTGAACGCAGCCCGGAAGAGCAAGACAAGCTCAATAGCCTGATTGCCCAAACCCAAACACTGGTCGATCAAAGCCGTGACAGCAAAATCGAGGCAGCGTGGCAAGGCTATCATCATGCCATCACGGTTAATCCCATGGATAGTCAGGGATTGGTGGTGGAAGATACGCTGATCAACGTCCAACGGGAATTAAAACCGCTCGTTGCTGCCGTTGAATCCTCTATTGCTGCTGCCCATCTTCCCTCCAACAACTCAAGCGCCCTGATCTTTCAGCAGAGCGTACTTATGGAGCGTATGACAGCAGAATATTTGCGTCGCGCCAGTGATCCCATGGGTGGCGCCATTGTAGCCAATACCGGCGGAAATACCGAAGATCCTGAGCAGATGGCTGTTCAGTTCACTAAAAACATGGACAATCTGCTGCACACCTATGAAGGCAACAAAACCGTCTATGAGCATTTATGGGTGGCGTACCGTTACTGGAATTTCATCAAGGGACGAATGATTGACTTCAACACCAAAAGCGTGCCGTACATTGTTTCCATCTTCAACAACAACATTACGGTTCAATTGAATAACGCCTACTCCGCAGCCAACTGAAGACGACGTCAACCTGGTTCAGCCACTCATCACAGTGTGCTGAACCGAAATAAACGTTCAGCATTTTCCGAGGTCTTCTCAGCAACCTGTTCCAGGCTATACCCTTTGACCTGAGCCACAACTTCTGCCACGTGCCGCACCCAGGCTGGTCGGTTTGGCTTGCCTCGATGTGGAACAGGCGCAAGCCAAGGAGCATCTGTTTCAAGAAGGATGCGATCATCAGGAACTCGCCTGAGCACATCCCGAAGGTTTTCAGCATTACGAAAACTCACCACCCCTGAGAATGAAATATAAAATCCCAGATCCATGGCCTTTCGTGCTGTATCCCAGTCCTCCGTAAAGCAATGCATGACACCTGCACGCGATCCTGCATGGGTCAGCAAGGATAAAGTATCCGCCCTGGCCTCACGGGTATGAACGACCAAAGGCAAATCAACATCTTTTGCCAGTTCAATGTGCCGCATAAAACTTTCCTGCTGGGCAACGGCGTGTTCCACTCCGTAATGATAATCAAGACCAGTTTCACCGATGGCAACAATTCTCGGGTGTTTGGATGCATCCTTTAACCAAAGCCAATCTTCCTCTTCAGAGACATGATTGGGGTGAATACCAACCGTCGCAAAAACCTGCTCGTGACGCTCGGCCCAGCCCAAAACAGCCGATTGCGTTGCCCGATCCACACCAATGCACACCATACGCCCAACACCTTCCTGAAAAGTATCGTCAAGAAGCGCTTGCTCACCAGCCGCAAGCAGCGACTGATCAAGAAGATTGAGGTGGCAATGTGTATCCGTCAAGTTCAGTGGCATCCGTGATGTACTCACATGGTCTGGGTTGGACGATCTGAACTGAGCATCCCGGTCAACTGGTTTTCAATAAATTGCCTGGCAGCTTCAGCCTCTCCGCCGACAAACTGTAATCCAGCACCCGTGGCCCGCAAAAAATTCTTCATTGGTTCCTTACTTTCTGGAGATTTACCGAGATTCATGAAGGCATCTCCTTGTTGCATAGGCGTCATCCACACCACCTTGCAGGATATGCCAAAACGACTCTCCAACACAGACAGGCTGAGAAAAACCTCTTCTCCTGGCACAAACTGCCTTGATGTTGGGAGAAACAACCCACCACCCTTTACAAAAGGCATATACATCGAATAAAGCACCTGCTTATCCGTGATACGCTGTTGCAAAATCCCATTCCCTCGTGGAAAGTTCATAATTATTCCTTAAAAAAGAGCCGAAAAATTACTGAGGATTCGCTCGTAACACAAAGCCGGCTGAATATTGCCATTGAGATCATCCCGAACCCTGACAAGACTGCGCCAGATCCCCCAAATTTGTTCAACGGCTCGCGATTGACGAACGGTCATTTGAGTATAGTCCGGGTATAGCTCTGGATGTTGAAGAAATGAGCCGTCAATTTGGCTGTTTGTCCGGATTAAATCCTCAGTCCATTGCATCAATACATCAGCTAACAAAGACTCTTGCCACAACTCTTTGCAACCTGCCACGACGACGGATGGCTGGGTTTTCTTGTGAGCAAGCTGTTTCATACCGGTCCATAGCCCTTCGATCTGGCTTAACCAGTTTTTTTCCAGAATAAGTTCTGTTTGTTCCGGCATGGAACGGCCATAAGCCATGGCCTGAATCAATTGCGAGTCGGATCGATCAAAACGTCCACGAAGCCAATCCAGAACTTCACTACGCTCTGGTGCAGGAAGATGATAGACCCCACAACGACTGCGTATCGTCGGCATGACACCCACAGGCCGGTCGGTCAACAACACAAACAGGGTTTCCAGTCCTGGTTCTTCGAGACTTTTAAGAAGCGCATTTGCCGCATGCTCATTAAGACGATGTGCCTGTTCAACGACAACAGCACGCCGACCATGGCGCGCTGAGGTACGATCCACAAAAGCGCATAATTCTCGAACGGCATCAATACGTATCTGATCTTCCGATTCGCGCGCCGATAACCAGAAAATGTCCGGGTGGGTATGCGCGATGACCCAACGACAATCCTCACACTGACCACATGGCTGAACAGTAGCTGTTCCATGACACATCAGGCCAAGAAGCCAGTTTTGTATCAATGCAGCAGTTCCATACGCTACCGGTGTTATCCATAACTGAGCATGCATGGGCCGAAGCTCATGAGCATGCCGCAATTTATGGAGCACCTTTTCCTGCCAGGGAAGCAAAACCTCAAGCATGCCTAAATCCAGTTACGCACCTGAATACCCAGAAGGAGCATACTGTAGCCGGAGTTGCCCAAGCAAGCGATCCTTTTCTTCCCAAAGCGTATTGACCCACGACTGAAAACGAGCCCTGAACTCGGGATCATTTTCATAATCCCCATGCAACAGTTCAACAGGCAGTTGCACTTCCTCAACCCGAATAACAATCTGGTGAATCGAGCCACGCACAAAATCCCAGAAAGAACTTCGGCCTTCCGGATAGTACAGGGTTACATTCAACATACTCCGTATTTGCCCCCCCATCGCGGAAAGCACAAAGGATGTTCCACCTGCTTTTGGCTTGAGCAAATATCGGAATGGCGATTTCTGGGCCGAAAGTTACT
>JAJZUM010000051.1 GCA_021848605.1 Pseudomonadota bacterium
TTCTGGCACCGGGCATATTTCGTTGGCAGCGTTGGCGGAGCAACACTAGAAACGGTTCGCGCCTACGTGGATGCACAGGGTACGGCAGAGCACGCAAGAAAATCAGCGGCAAAAGCCAAGCCAAACCCAAAACCGTCCGCTTGACCCCCTGCTGGCGCAAGGCTGGTTCGGAACTCGCCTAGCAAGGGGAATGCGCGGACAAGTGTTCAGTTATGGGGCTTTGGGACTTACACGTGGCTTGACCAAATTTGTATCCAGTGCAAGCGTGGGGTTCATCTGGACGGAATTCTCACCCATTCTGGCCTTTGGGATGATGACGTTATTTATGGCTGCGGGCTCGATGATGATGCAACGGCTACAATCCACTGCCCATACTCAAATACGGTAACCTCCAAGCTTGGAACGCTCACAAACTGGATTTGGATTCCCGCACGTTCTCGATTAATCGGAATAGGAAAGTCTTTTTAGGCTTGTGTAGATTTCATGACACGTTCCGTCTATGATTCTATCCATCAGGATAGAAATGTCATTATGCTCATCAACGCGACACATCTTGACATCATCAAGCAACGCAAACGTGCTGAAGGCTATATAACAATCATGATCAGCATGCCGGAAAAAATCAAGCTTATCTGGATGTTACCCAGCAACGGCAAGCGCCTGAATTCGGAGCCGTACGTGCTTGCAAGCTCCGTGCGGACAGTGCCATTCGCGAATTTTAGGCCATTACCAAATATCTCTGAGGAATATTCATGACCGAGTTTTCTGGATTAGTGCAACAAAGCACCAACTGGCTATTCATTCCTAGTGCCATTGTGCTGGGTGCTTTGCATGGACTTGAACCCGGACATTCAAAAACAATGATGGCTTCTTTTATCATCGCCATTCGTGGCACTTTGACTCAAGCAGTCTTATTAGGCCTTTCAGCGACACTATCGCATACCGCCGTCGTGTGGATCGTTGCCCTGGCCGGTCTCTATTTTGGCAGCAACTGGAATGCCGAGGCCACTGAGCCTTATTTCCAGTTGGCATCCGCCGTACTGATCATGGCTGTTTCACTTTGGATGCTTTGGCGAACCTGGAGCATGCAAAATGGACAGCATCATGGACATGATCACACTCATGATGAAGTGAAGATGATTGACACTGGCCATGGCAAAATACGCCTTGAGATTTTTGAAACAGGAGTTCCCCCACGCTTTCGCCTCTACCCCATGGGTCACAGCTGGACTGCGGATCAAATGAAGATTGTAACCTTCAGGCCTGAAGGCAGCCAAGAAAGCTTTCATTTCGTTCAACGAGACGGTTTCTTTGAGTCAGAGCAGGAAATTCCTGAACCCCATGATTTTATTGCCCGACTTCGGCTGGGCCATGCACATCACCATCATGATTTTGATGTCGTCTTTAGCGAGCCTAACCATAGGCACAACACCACTCTTAGCCTTAAAGACGAAGAGGTGTATCAGGATCCTCATGAACTGGCCCACGCCAATGATATTCGCCGTCGTTTTGCCAACCAACAGGCAACCACAAGTCAAATTATCGTATTTGGTCTGACCGGTGGTTTGATTCCTTGTCCAGCGTCCATTACCGTACTCTTACTGTGCCTGCAACTCAAAAAAATTGCTCTGGGTGCTACCCTCGTGCTGAGTTTCAGTGTTGGCCTTGCCATGACGATGGTTGCATCAGGCGCGTTGGCAGCCTTGAGCTTGAATCATGTCTCGAAACATTGGTCAGGCTTTGGTGCATTCAGCCGCAAGGCTCCCTATTTTTCGAGCCTACTCATCATGCTGGTCGGCATCTATGTCGGCTATCAAGGCATACACGCTTTGGTGTAATGTCCAGATTTGTACAGACTCCGCTCGGTCTGCAACGACCACTGACGCTGGAACCTTGCACACCTATACGGCCATAGAACAGAATGGAGATATCAACGGTATATTCTAGGCTCAATATCCAAATGTACTCCGAATCGTTCAAAGACAGAACGTTGCACGTATTGCGCCCAGTTCACTATTTCATCAAGCGTATTTTGTCCCGGGCAATAATTAACAACCACGAGGGCATGTTGTTCCGAGCAACCAACCCCTGCGAGGGTTTGCCCTTTGAGACCACAACGTTCAATCATCCATCCTGCAGCCAATTTAACCTTTCCCGGTGCATCAGGGTAATAAATCAGATCAGGCTCAACGCGCAGAATCGAGTCAAGCTGTTGGGTCGTGATCACCGGATTCTGAAAAAATGAACCCGCATTGGGTAATACAGCCGGATCAACCAGTTTACGTCGACGCAAACGACGAATAGCCTGAGCCACGTCCATGGGTGCTGGATTCTGGCAGCCTTGAAGTTCAAGTTCAGTACGGATTCCGTTATAACCCAAATGAAGCGACGGGGTACGAACCAGACGTAAACGTATGGCACTGATTAACCATTTGTCCAGATCCTGATGTTTGAAGATACTACTGCGATAGCCCAGTTGACATTCCTCGGCGCTTCGAACCTGAACTGTACCATTGTCAAGACTTATTAAGCGCACTGAGTCCAAAACATCTTTAACTTCAACGCCATAGGCACCAATATTCTGGATCGGGGCCGCACCCACCCAACCTGGGATCTCGACCAGATTTTCCAGACCATACCAGCCCTGTTCCAGACAGTACCAGACCATTTCATTCCATGACTCACCAGCACCGACTTCGATAAGCACCGAGTCATCACACTCATCACAAAGTTTAATTCCTTTGATACTAGGAATTAAAACAGGCTGCCGCAGTCTGGGAGGCAAAAGAATATTACTGCCTCCAGATAACACCAGCCAGTCTTGTCCACGACTGCACACAGACGAGGCTTCTGATTCGCTATGAACCTCAACCACCTCTTCGGCATGAACACGTAATGCGAATGTTGTTCGTTGGGAAAGATCAAACATGCCGCAATGCCTGAACAAGCCGCTCAGCCTGATCAATGACCCTGACAAAATCTTCCTGGCTGCCGTAATAAGGATCAACAACTTCTTCTGCAGGTGATCCCGCCAGATTCATGACCAATTGCAGACGGTGGTGAACTTTCACGGGAAGGTGGCTACGCAGATACTGCATCGTGCGCCGATCCATGGGCAATATAAGATCAAAGAGATCAAGATCAAGCGATTCAATGGGCATGGCGCGATGCAAGCGCATATCATAGCCACGGCTCAACGCAATAGCGACGGCTCGTGCATCAGCACCTTCACCACGATGCGCATCCAGAATACCCGCAGATTGCACATGCATGCGATCACCCAGATGGAAACGACTGACATATTCAAAAATGGGCGATCGACAAATATTACCAAGGCATACAAACAGCAGTGACTGGCTCATCGCATTTCTCCAAAGTAGCGACGAACCCTGATCAAGTCATCTTCAGTATCAACACCACCACCGGGCATTGGACAGCAGACTTTATCCACATGAATACGATAGCCTTTCTGCAATGCCCGTAATTGTTCGAGGTATTCAGTCTGCTCAAGACGTACCGGTGTACTGCGTACAAACTCACGAAGAAAACCCACTCGATAGGCATAGAGACCGATATGACGCAGGAAACCGCAATGATGTGGAAATGGCTGATCAGGACGCATACCACTGCTACGGTCCCATGGTATTGGGGCACGACTGAAATACAGGGCAAAACCCAAGTCATCGACCACAACTTTGACAACATTTGGGTCAAGAACTCGATTCCAGTCATCCATAGGCTCAGCAAGGGTCGCTATGACCGATTCCGAAATCGTCGTCAGATTGGTTGCAACCTGGTTAATCAAAGGCGCAGGCAGCAACGGCTCGTCGCCCTGAACATTAACAACACAGGTTTCATCAGACCACCCAGCGAGATCAGCCACCTCAGCAATACGATCAGTTCCCGAGGCATGATCTGCCCGAGTCAGCACCGCTTCAGCGCCAATTTCATGGGCCATATCCATAATGCGCACATCATCCGTTGCAATGATGACCCGCTCTGCCCCACTTTCCATGGCACGATCATGTACATGGGCCAACATAGGACGTCCGGCAATAAGGCATAGCGGCTTTCCAGGCAAACGGGAAGATGCATACCTCGCCGGAATGACCACATGAAAGGCTGTCATCACAATGCTTCCGGAACGGATAGAATCGGACGAGCTTCTTCCGGCAACATCACCGGTATCCCTTCCCGGATTGGAAATGCCAACATACACGCAATGCAAATCAGTTCATCTGCGGTCGCATCATGTCGTAAACCGCTTTTACATACCGGGCAGGCCAGTAAAGGCAAAAGGCGTTTATCCAGCATCAAAAGACCTCCATGTTTCAAGTCGATTATCCAGATTCCACCAGAAATCCAGTGATACAGCCGCTTCAACAGGCAGATAAGCACTACCCGCAGGGGCTATTTCACGACATTTTACTGCATCTTTTTCCGTCATGAGTATGGGTTTATCAATTTCCATGAAATCATCGGCTGTATAGGGATGATGATCGGGAAAAGAATGTTCTTCAACATCGTATCCAAGCGATCTCAGTTGCGAAAAAAACCGTCCGGGATGCCCCACTCCAGCTATTGCTGCAATTTTAGAAGGTGCTGGAGGCACTTGAACGAAATCCCCATCACGAACAGGGCGCAGGCTTAACATCTTGAGTCGCATAAGGCTGGCTTCTGGCCACGATGAATGAGCTGCGCCATGAATCACCAACCATCGATCCGAGTTTCCATGCAAATGGGCAGTTGGTTCACGCAGAGGCCCAACCGGCAGACAATGGCCATTCCCAAGCAGGCGCTGGCCATCAAGAACCACAATTTCAAGAGTACGTTTCATGGCCAGATGCTGCAGGCCATCATCACTTAGTATAATATCGAGTTGCGGATGATCACTAAGAATTCGTTGTACAACCTTGACACGATCAGCACCCACGTAGACCGGAACACCCAAACGGTTGGCCAAAAGCAAGGGTTCATCACCAACTAGACGAGCCGTGTCGTGTCCATGCACGGGACGTGGCTCACGCCGTTCACTGGCGTATCCCCGACTGACGATACCCGGATGCCATCCCCGCGCTTGTAGATGTCGGCACAGAGCTTCAACCATGGGTGTTTTTCCAGTTCCGCCAACACTGATATTACCCACAACGATAATGGGCACCGGCAAATCAACAAGATTGAACCAGCCTCGCGCATAAAACATGCGCCTGAAAAGCGTGATCAGGCGATAAAGCCACTCGAAAGGTAAAAGTGCCCACAGAATTCCTGGTGAACCGTACCAGCGTTTAATCACAAAAGCACTCACGAGGCAGATTCATCCATATCAGAAAAATTTCGGCTATGCATTTGAGCATAAAGTCCATTCTGGCCTAAAAGTACCTCATGTGTTCCCTGCTCAACAATCCGACCTTTTTCCATCACCAAAATCAGATCCGCATTTTCAATCGTAGAAAGTCGGTGTGCAATAACCAGGGTAGTACGATTTTTCATCACACGATCAAGTGCTTGCTGAATATAGTATTCTGATTCGTTATCAAGCGCAGAAGTAGCTTCGTCAAGAATAAGCAGAGGAGCATTTTTCAACAGTGCTCGTGCCAGCGAGAGACGCTGTCGCTGACCACCCGACAACTGAATCCCGTCCTGACCAATCGGTGTATGCATTTTTTGTGGAAGTTTATGCACAAAGTCATCGGCATAAGCCATTCGGCAGGCTTCTTCAATATCATGGTCCGAACAGTTAGCAAGCGCACCATAAGCAATGTTTTCCCGCACGGTGCTATTGAATAACATCACTTTCTGATTTACCAAAGCAATATGAGCACGCAGATAATCAAGAGCAAAATCCTGGATCGGAATATCATCAATCAGAATAATTCCTTCTGTGGGGGCATAGAATCGGGGCAGCAACTGCACCAGAGTACTTTTTCCTGCACCCGAGCGTCCTACAAGCGCGACGGTCTGCCCGGCCTTGATCCGGAAATTGATCTTATCCAGCACGGTCTCTCCTCCCGGATAGGCAAAGGAGACATTACGAAACTCAACATGCCCAACAATCGACTCAGGTCGAAGTGATCCATTGTCTTCTTCCTCAGGCAGATCCAGTAATTCAAATACAGATTGGGCTGCGGCAATTCCACGCTGAACCTTTTGATTAACATCCGTTAAAGCGCGCACTGGCTTAGCAAGCAGACCCGCAGCCGTAAAATAAGCGATAAATTCCCCAGCGGAATGAAATCCGGTACGTCCCGGGCCAAGTGCCAGCCAGACAACAGCTGCCATGCTCAGAGCAATAATCATTTGTACAATCGGTGTCGATACCGAACTTGTAACCACCATTTTCATTGATTGACGCAAGTATTCCTGTGATGCCTGATCAAAACGTTTGCGCTCAAAGTTCTCACCGCCAAAGCTTCGAACCACTTGGTAACCCTGAATAGTTTCGTTAGCCACATGATTAATATCGCCCATTGACGCCTGAATACGGTGACTAAGCTTGCGAAAACGGTCAGAAGCAATTTTGACGACCTTGCCAATCAAGGGCCCCATAAGCAGAATGAGTAGGGAGAGGCGCCAGTTATACCAGAACAGGACGGCAAGATAGGCCAAAGTGGTCAAACCTTCCCGAGCTAATGCAATAACTGCTTCAGTAGCCGCAGAAGTAACCTGCTCGACATCGTACATGATCTTGGCGGCGATACGTGCCGGAGAATTGAGATGATAGTAATCAGCGGGCAGTTTGATCAGTTTGTCAAACATCTGCGTGCGCAGGCGATAAACGATATTGCGGGCAACCAGAGAAATAAAATAATTGCCCATAAATGATCCCAGACCCCGGCCAAATACCAAAACAATAACCATGAGCGGTATGATCCAACGGGCTTGGTGATCGTGGGTTGTGAGGGCATCGGTAATATATTTTATGATCTGGACGGCACCATTCTCCGATGCCGCATTAATGACAAAGCCACCGATACCAAGCAGAAAAAAATGCCAATATTGACGCGAATACGCCAAAAGACGACGCAGGACTACCGAACCAGAATAAGCAGATGTCTCAATGTCCATCAGGTGACCGGGTACTGATACTGACATTGACAAAACCGAGTCTTCCCGCAGCGTCCATTACGGTTACGACTGACTGATTGCTACTGGCGCCGTCAGCCGCAATCACAAAATCAAGCTTGTGATTACCTCCACTGGCCTGATTGATGGCAGCCTGAAGATCAGCTTCATCGGTTCCATGAACCGCCGCCCCATTGACGGAGTAATGTCCACCTCTGGAAACGGTCACTTCGATCTGCTGGCCCTGTACCGGCGACTGCGCATCACCTTTGGCCTGAGGCAGGGTCAGATGCAACCGGCTGGCTTTGGTAAAACTAGTGGACAACATGAAAAAAATCAGTAAAAAAAGCAGACAATCAATCAAGGGTGTCAGGTTAATCTCGAGCGGATCCTGGGTGGGGCGCCGAAACTTCATGAACTACTCCCCCCTGCCTCAACTTCCCGATCGCCATGAACAATGTCGACCAGCTTGATTGCCTGTTGCTCCATTTCAATCGTCATGGTACCGATACGTCGCATCAGGGTACGATGCATGATCAGTGCAGGAATAGCAACCACCAAACCACCTGCCGTGGTGACCAATGCTTGTGATATACCTGCCGCTAGCATGGATGGGTCGGCATTGCCGTGCGAGGTAATACTCATGAATGTCTGAATAATGCCAAAAACCGTACCAAGAAGACCAAGCAAAGGGGAAATAACGGCAATCGTGCCCAGCAAGGTCATATAGTGTTCCATATCGTGCACCACGCGACTGGCTGCCTCCTCGATGGCTTCCTTCATGATTTCCCGACCATGTTTTGAGTTGATCAGACCAGCGGCAAAAATTTCACCAAGAGGCGACTCGGAACGTATGGATTTAAGCTTTTGAGCATCCAGCTGACCATTTTTGATCCAGTTCCACACCTTGATCAAAAGATCATCGGGCGCAATCCGGTTGCGACGCAACGTCCATAATCGTTCAATACTGATCGCCAGAGCGACGATGGATACCAGAACGATGGGCACCATGGCCCAGCCACCCGCTTTAATCAATTCCCACACGTGCGTATTCTCCGTCAATTACATCCCAGGGTTTGAATGAACCAGTATTCCATCAGACATTGTCAAAACACGATGGGCTCGTGCTGCCAGTGCTGCTTCATGCGTCACCACAACAAAACTGGTTTGAAACTTCTGGTTTAATTCAAACATCAGATTTCGTACCCGCTCCGCATTCTGCTGATCCAGATTCCCGGTAGGCTCATCAGCCAGTACAATAGCCGGCTTGCTGACCAGAGCCCTAGCCAACGCAACACGCTGGCGCTCACCCCCTGAAAGCTCTGGAGGTTTATGGCGAACACGCTCGGCAAGACCCACAGATTCGAGCATCTCATGCGCCTGATGTGATGCGGTGTGCGGTTTAACCCCACGAATCAGCAAAGGCATTGCCACGTTCTCCAGTGCCGTAAACTCAGGAAGCAAATGATGGAACTGGTACACAAAGCCTAGATGCAAGTTGCGTAATCTGCCACGATCCCGCTCATTAAGTCGGCTGAATGGCTGGCCCATCAAAACAATTTCACCCTGAGTCGGTTGCGCCAAACCACCCAAAATATGCAGCAGGGTGGATTTGCCTGATCCGGAACTACCAACAATCGCCAGAAACTCACCAGAGCATACCTGTACATCAATACCACGCAATACGTCAACGGGACTGGCCAACTCCATGAAGGTCTGATGGACTTGATTCGCTTTCAGGACAAACTCACTCATAACGCAATGCCTCAGCTGGCTGAACGGCTGCTGCACGTCGGGCTGGATACAGCGTCGCTATAAAGCTGAGAATCAAGGCAAGAGCTGATACCCAGATCACATCACTCCACTCCAGACGCGAAGGCAGATAATCAACAAAATATGCAGCAAACAAATCCAGGCCAAACAACTTCTGAACGGCAGCAACCAGCGGACTTACCGTCAGTGAAAGCAGGATACCAAGCAACACCCCTGCCAAGGTACCACCAAAGCCAATCACAGCCCCCTGTACCATAAATATCTGTTGAATCAGCTGCGGTGATGCACCTTGGGTTCTCAGGATGGCAATATCAGACTTCTTATCGGTCACAACCATGACCAGACTTGAAACAATATTGAAAGCAGCCACAGCAATAATCAAAAAAAGCAGTAACCCCATCATGGTTTTTTCCATCCTTATGGCACTAAACAGATTGCCTTGGGTATCTTCCCAGGTGCTGCCATAAAAATTGTCATCCAGATTCTTCAGAATCATACGGGTTAAACGCGGTGCCTGAAACAAGTCCGTCAATTTAAGGCGTATTCCCTGTGCCAAACCATGTTGGTGCAACATACGGCCTGCATCACCGAGGTGGACATAGGCAAGGGAATTATCCAGTTCAGCACCAACCTTGAAAATACCCGTCACCGTAAATCGTCGAAAACGTGGAATCACACCTGCTGGTGAGGGTGATGTCTCTGGAAGTACCAACATGACCTGATCACCCAAGTGTACACCAAGTGCTTCAGCCACACCCTGACCAATGACAACCGCAAAGCTACCATCGCGCAGCGAATCCAACGAACCGGCCACCATGGAATGATCAATAATAGAGACCTTTTTTTCTTCTTCAGGCAAGATACCACTAACGACGACTCCGGCAACATTTCCTGAGGCCGTCAACATGCCTTGCATCTGAGAAAAAGGTGCAGCAGCAATGACTCCGGGTTGCTTCTCTGCCAATTTAACCAGATCTTGCCACCGTGCCACGGGCTGATAGGCATTGATGGTAGCCTGCGGAACCATACCCAGAATGCGTGTCTGCAATTCATGATCAAATCCATTCATCACCGACAACACCGTTATCATGACGGCTACCCCGAGCGTCAGTCCCAAAATGGAAGTCAGTGTAATAAACGATATAAAATGATTGCGACGTTTGGCCCGGGTATAACGCATGCCAATAAACAGGGACACAGGCAAGAACATGAGCTAATCTATTCCTTATTCAATTGAATTTGCATGTCAACATGAATCCAAACATCCATCGCCTACCTTCAGCACGCGAACGCAGGCAATTGCTGAGGAGCCAGGTTAGTCGCACGAGGGTTCAGTGTACCTTAATTGCATCTGATCATGTACACGCAGATCCTTATGATGGTTCATTTCAACTGGCTCCAGGCATGGAACTTTTGCAGATGCTTGCAGTCATAGAATCCGAACAACGTCATCTTGGTCGTGTACTGAACCAGGAAGAGTCACGCCCGTTACTTCAATATCTTCAACTACTCGACAAAAAAATCCAGCTCATCGCACAAGCCATGGTACCTGAAATTCCTGAATCCCCGATCCGGCTCGTCAACATCAGTGAAGGTGGCTTAAGCCTGATGCATCCATCCCCTCTTCCTGTTGGCACCGTCCTCCACCTCGTACTGCAAGGACGCGAGCCCGCCATGCTGATCAGCTGCATTGGGGAAGTCGTACATTGTTCAGGCACGGATATTCAACACATTCTTGGCATTCGCTTCACTGCGCTTAGGGAACATGACCGCCAAACCATTTGTCGACTGGTTATTCGCCAGGGACTGGATCAAGCAACCAAGGTGCATCATAATAAAGCAGTTCGGGAGAAAAAGTCATGAACTTCATTTCGTTTCAACGCTTCTTGATAAAATTGGTTGTTCTTGCTGTGCTGACTTCTTCATGTTTGGCGTTCGCTCTGGATATGCCTCAACGTGGGATGTCTAAAGAGAAAGTGTTGCGTGAATTCGGAAACCCTATGCGCAAAATTCCTGCTATTGGACAGCCTCCCATCAGTCGTTGGGTCTACAGTGACTATATTGTCTATTTTCAGAATAGCTATGTGATCAATACAGTTCTCACCCACGTTCCCCAATCACAGTAACGTCATGCAGATTATTGGGCATCGTGGTGCCAGGGGTGAGGCTCCTGAAAACACCCTCAGTGGATTTGACTACTTGAGACGAACCAACATATTGCGTGTTGAACTTGATATTCAAGTTGCTGCGGATGGGGAACTCGCCGTGATTCATGACCGCAATACCCTGCGCACAACCGGCCATGATGAAGCCGTAAGCAAACAGAATCTTCAACAGCTTGCTTGTCTGAATGCCTGTAACGTCATGTTCCCGCTATGGCCGGAATCTGATGGTGTTCCTGGGCTTTTTGAAGTCATGCGTGCATTGCGGGATTTTGAACATATACAGTTTGAAGTCAAGGCAGAGCACAGTCACGAAGTTGAGGTCGTTATTGCTGAACTCCCGCACCTCATCGAACACTTTGACCTGGTTGAACGCTGCATTTCAACCTCATTCAACCCACTCTATCTTCACGCCCTAAAACAGGACGCTCCGCATATTCGACGTGGTTTACTGATTGAAAAAGATCGCTATCCTGCTCAAGATGTTGTTACTTTGGCCCGGCATTTGGGTTGTGTGAGCATTGGACCCCATCAAGAGCTCTGTACCGAAGAACTCGTTAACTTGGCTCATGAATCAGATCTTCTGATTTCAACATGGACCGTCAACACCACAGAACGTATGCATGAGCTAAAAAAACTTGGCATTCATTCCTTGATTACGGATTTTCCACTTCTGGCTCAGCGTGAATTGGGTGAATGATCAGAAATGCGCTCATCAATTCCAGGGAAACGAGCCTGCTGATAGCGTACTCTGAGGATTTGACGTTGCATATTGCGCAAACTGCCAAAGGGAAGATCCGTAACGACCAGGTTAACCGCCCAATCAGGTACCACCCCCCCCCGGTAAACCGAAACCAGTAAACAAAACCCGTACAACACCATTAGGTAAGGGGGTAAAAACCCACTCCGTCGTCATTTTTGGCATACGTACACATCCTTGAGCCAAACCCTCACCACCTTCCACGCTGTCACTATGCACGGTTACAACACCTGTTTTACTGTTCTGTCTGAATGTTGTATGTAACCAGGCATCGCGATCTCGAAACGGCCATGGTGAATGCAGTTGCATATAGACATTAAAATCATGATCATCAATGGTCTGTGTGATGGTTACACGTTTTATGCGATGCATCCATGTCGGGATGTTGTCCGTATCCTGAACAAGCGCAACCAGAGATTGCAATCGGGCATGCACCAGCATCTGTCCTCTGAATGCCATAACATTGGTGCCCTGCATGGGACGCACGTCAATGCGGATGCCATCCTGTTCAACAACCTGCTGCCATGGTCCGGCGGGTTCATCCCATGCGGCCCAGACGGGTACAACATACATCCAGCAACACAAAACAGCGCAAAGACAATAACGACTCATAGAAACTACCGGAAAACATTTACGGACATCATCGGATGATTCGGTCCTATTGGTCAAGCCTGATCCGCAAAGCACTACAAATGACATGAAAAATCAGCAGGTGTAAACATAGAGATCATGTTGCAAAAGTCCTTTGACCGGAATGACCTGAACCGGTTTCATGTCCATAATTTCAAAGGAGTTGCTCACCAAAAGACAACCTTTTTTGGCCGAACTCCTGAACTGTTCTCCGATCAATCGCATGGGCTCTGGTGATAAAAAACAGTAACTGACATCTGCTTCATCCATGGGCGCGCTCCAGAAATTGGAACGCAAAATTTGAACATTCGCACAATTTCTACAGCGCCAACAGGCCATCAACCACGGAAGAAGCGCCAATTCATAACCCTTGAACACCCAGTGCGGATGTCGCCGGGACAAATAGGATAATATTCGACCGTCTCCACAGCCAAGATCAAAAAATACGCCCCTTTCCTCTGCGAGCAACGCACTGAGTGTACTCATAACATCCTGAGAAGAAAAATACAAAGGAACCCGATCACGATCGGTACGCCCTTGGATCAGGTAAACACCAAGGGCAAACAGAGCATAAAGACCTGATGGAATGGTGTATAGCAAGGCAATACTACACAAAAAACCAATCACAAAATGCAGAATCAGCCATGTACGCGGTAATAAAGGGCGCCGTAACCACCAATAAATCAGTAAAAGTATCCACTGAATACCGCCAGAAAGCCCAATAGCATAAGGATTGCCCAACGCACCCAAAACCATCCAGGCTGGTATTCGGGTCAAAGCCTGGATGACCAGAATACGCCACATCACAATTAGAGATTGCCCTTTTGGAGCTGATCCAGAGTCACTGAGCGTTGCGTGTCACCCATTCCAGACAAAATCCCTGATTCGGTATTGCCATTTAGCACTGTGATGCTGATTCGACGGTTGACCGGATCAAAGACATTATCCGGATTGTACGGTACAGCATCAGCGAGGCCAACAACCCGCAACACCTTGTCTGGCTGCATACCACCGGCGAGCAGTTCGCGACGACACGCATTGGCGCGATCAGAAGACAATTCCCAATTGCTGTATCCCATACCATGAATACTACCTGCATAAGGTGCTGCATCCGTATGGCCAGCGATGCTGATATGATTCGGCACGTTATTAAGCAGGCGGCCTATTTCATGCAACAGACTGACCGTATAAGGCTCAAGCCGGGGCGAACCTGTAGAAAACATGGGACGATTTTTCTTGTCCATGATCTGAATACGTAAACCTTCGGGAGTCATGCTCAGTTTGATCTGATCTTTTAATTTGGCAAGATCAGGATTTGCCTGAATAACTTGTTCAATTTTGGCCTCCAGCTGCTGTAACTGCTGCTTTTCCAAATGCTGCTGTTCTTCAGACATCGTCTTGTTTTGGCTTTGCTTGGATTGGGCCTGTTTGATCTTCGCACTCGTATCCGACTCAATAGCTTCCGGCGCTTTATTACCATGTGTATTAGGAACTTCTTTAACCTTCTTGCTGGAATCACCGGTCGGCCTCGACAAGTCAGCACCACCGCCATCCATGATGCTTTCCCGATTGCCACTGCCATTGGTACTAAAAAGCGCTGCTTGCACGGTTGTTGAAAAATATTCAGAAATACCTCGGCGCTTGGCCAAATTAACCGATGACAGCAACCACATCAAAAGAAAAAACGCCATCATCGCGGTCACAAAATCAGCATAGGCAATTTTCCATGCTCCACCGTGATGGCCATGCCCTCCCTTTTTAATTTTCTTGATGATAATCGGTCGTTGCGCGTCAATTCCCATCGTTCAATTCCTGGCTTTATTTGCTGCGTGCCTGTTTAATATGTTCTTCCAACTCAGCGAATGATGGGCGATCCGGGGAGAACAGAGCTTTACGTCCAAACTCAACACAAGCCTGAGGCGCTGCACCATTGACACTTGCCATGAGAATCATTTTGATGCTTTTATAAATAACAGCTTCATCCTCAAGTCGATGAGTCATTGCTGCGGCAATCGGTGCCACAAAGCCATAGGACAGGAGAATCCCTAGAAAAGTTCCAACCAGGGCATGGGCAATAAGAATGCCGAGCTGACTCGGGGGAAGGAAAAGCGATTCCATCACATGCACAACCCCCATCACAGCAGCAACAATACCAAACGCCGGCATACCATCCGCAAGTCCCTGTACAGCAGAAATAGGCGCATGACCTTCAGTGTGGTGGGTTTCAATTTCAAGATCCATGAGATTCTCCATCTCCATGGGGTTGATATTACCACTTACCATCATGCGCAAATAATCAGATATGAAATCGACCACGTGGTGATCGCTCAGAATTTTGGGATACTTTGAAAAGATCGGACTGGCATGAGTATCCTCAATATCAGCCTCAATGGACATCAACCCTTCCTTGCGCGCCTTGGAAAGAACTTCAAACATCAGGGCAAAGAGCTACATATAAAGATCCTTGCCAAATTTC
>JAJZUM010000052.1 GCA_021848605.1 Pseudomonadota bacterium
CCTACATGCCTCAGGTCGTGCTCAATACCATTAATAAGAACAGTTCCAACAATAATGCTCTGAAATATCCCAATCAAGCCTACGCCCATCAGTGGTTTGTCGATGCCACACCCGGTGTGGGCGACCTGTATTACAAAGGTGCCTGGCATACCTGGCTGGTCGCTGGATTGGGCTCAGGTGGTGCAGATCTTTATGCGCTTGATATTACCAATCCGAGTAACTTTTCAGAAAGCACACCCACTAAAACTGTTATTGGCGACTGGACCCCTTCGACCATTACCTGCGTCAATGATGCGACCTGTGGTCAGAAACTCGGCAACATCATCGGAGATCCACAAATCCGGCGTCTGCATGATGGTAATTGGGGGATTATTTTTGGCAATGGACTGAACAGCGCCAACGGTCAGGCCGGTATCTTCATCATGGAGGTTGATTCATCGACCGGAGCCATTACCTTTCGCTACCTGGACACGGGCATAGCCAGTGGCAGTGGTGACGGTATTGCCTATGCGGCGGCAGCTGACCTGGATGGCGACCATATTACCGATTATGTCTATGCTGGTGATCTGCTCGGCAATGTCTGGCGTTTTGACCTGACCAGCAGTACTGCCGCCAACTGGAAAGCATCATCTTTTAGCTCCTCATCCACCCCGAGCCCGCTGTTTAAAACAGCCACCAACCAACCGATCACCACCCGACCGGTCATTGCTTCCGTCCCCACTTCCGGTTCTGGTGAACCACGGTTCATGATTGAATTTGGTACTGGTCAGGTGATTGGTCAGACCTGGAATGCCCCGGCTTCATATACTTCTGCTCAGCAGGCCATGTACGGGATCTGGGACTGGAATATGACCAACTGGAATTCACTTTCGGGCACACAATATGCCAGTCTGTCCACGGCAGTGGGTACCATTGCAGCCAATACAACCAATTTAATGGCTCAGACCATCTCAACTTCGACTCAGGCCGGCAGCGGTATTGTGGGTGCGTTTCGCACGGTTACTGAACGGATTGTATGCTGGAAAGGATCCACGAGCTGCAATTCAACGACAGCGCTCAACACAACGAGTGGTTCAAACGGCATCTCAACAAACAACCAGTACGGATGGATGGATAATTTTCCTTCAACGGGAACGAGTGGTATCTATGAACAATTGATCTACAACCCGATTTTAAGTTTTGGTCAATTCGTGGTTAATACAACGATTCCACCAACCAATTCGATTTACGACTGTAACTCCGTACAACCTACAGGTTTTACCATGGCTGTTTCCCCCACAAACGGCGGAGCCACTTTACACAGCTCCTTCAGTCCCACCGTCAATGGCAGTTTTGTGACCACCAGCATTTTAAGCGGGGCCAAATTAAATGCGACGGGAACACCTTTTGTGCTGACTCTGAACGGCGGGGCTTATCTGGTCAATCAAACGGTTTCAGGAACCGGGGTCGTTCTTCCCCTCAACCCAGCCGCCAATGCCGGTGTCGGCAAGCGGCTTAACTGGATGCAATTACGCTAAGGATCTGTTATGAAAAATCAAGTAGGCTTTACACTGGTTGAATTAATGGTGGTCGTGGCGATCATCGCCATCCTGGCAGCAATCGCCATACCGGCCTTCCAGCATCAGGCCATGGAGTCGAGACGCGCGGATGCCAAATCAGCGCTGCTGGATCTGGCCACCCGCGAAGAGCGCTATTATGCCAATAACAATGTTTATACCAGTGCTGCCAGTTCGCTTTATGGCACGGGCGCCAGTTTCCCCTTGCAGGTTCCAACCGGTTCAACACCGGATTATCAGATTACCGTTTCCATTCCGTCCAGTACCAATCCGGCTTTTGCACTGAGTGCGGCACCGATCAATCTGCAAACCGGTGATGCCTGCGGCACCTATCAATTGGACAATACCGGCGCCCAGACCAATACGCCGACACCCACCTCTGGTACAACCTGCTGGTAATCACTTGACAGCCTGAAGTACTGCGTTCACCATCAGGCCTCCAAGTCAGGCCTGATGGAAGCATCCTGAATGTACAACACCTTATCCCTTAATGAGCGTGAAGATGTGCTGTGGGTTTCGCTCTCCCGCCCAGACAAGCATAATGCCATGAATCTCGACATGATCCGTGAATTGATTGATGTCGCCCGCCGCACGGCCAAGCGCAAGGATTTGCGCGCGGTCATCCTGCATGGCGATGGACCTTCGTTCTGCTCGGGCATGGATCTTCCCGGACTCTTCAAAAGCACGCGGGATCGCATATATGCCATGACCCAACTGCTTCGCCCCACCCGAGGCATCTTTCAGGATGTAAACTTGGTATGGCGCTCCTTGTCCATGCCGGTGATTGCCCTGGTCCATGGCCACTGTTACGGAGCCGGCCTGCAGCTGGCTTTGGGTGCTGACTGGATCATAGCCGACCCTCAAGCCGACTTTTCCCTGATGGAGGCCAAATGGGGCATGATTCCAGACATGGGAGCGACGTTGACCCTGCGTGGCCGGATTGCGCCCGATCTGGCCAAAGAATTGATGTGTACTGCCCGTATCCTGAGTGCCCAGCAGGCTCATGAGCTCGGGTTGGTTACCCATGTGCGCGACAATGCGCAGCAATCCGTTCTGGATCTTCTCACTGAACTCAGCCAACGTTCCCCGGATGCCGTAGCAGCCGCCAAGCGTCTGGTCGATAACAGCTGGTGGTATGGACGCTGGCGCAGCCTGACCGCCGAACGTCTCTGGCAATTACGTTTGCTGCTTGGTCGTAACCATCGTATTGCTGTTGAACGCAACAAGCAAAAGGCTGAAGTTCCCTATCGCCCACGGGCATTCTGAATCGAGGTGGCATCATGGGTTTGCATTTGATCATTGGCAATAAACGTTACTCCTCCTGGTCACTCCGTGCCTGGTTAATGCTGCGCTTCAACGAATTGCCGTTTCAGGAAGAACGCATTGCCCTGTACAGTGAAGATTACAAACAACGGCTGCTGGATGCCCATGAACTCGGCCAGGTCCCCATTCTGGTTGACGAGGGTGTTAGTATCGCCGACTCGCTCAGTATTGCCGAATATCTGGCTGAACAATACCCCCTGCCTCATGGTTGGCCTGCAGATCGTAAAGACCGTGCCCATGCCCGCTCCCTTTGTGCCGCCATGCATTCAGGGTTTATGGCACTGCGGCAGGAATGTCCCATGAACGTTGGTCGGGCACCGGCCCCTCTTGAACTCAGCCCAGCCTGCCTGAATGATGTCCACCGCATTAATCAGTTTCTTACCCGCTGTCTTTCTCGTACCGGGGGGCCTTATCTGTTTGGTGACCTTGGTCTGGTTGACGCCTACTTTGCACCCGTTTTGATTCGACTCGATCGCTATGCCTTGTTAGCCCAGGTCAGCCCGGAACTTCGAGCCTATACAGCCCGTATGCTGGCCCTACCCGAGTTGCAGGACTGGGTTGAAGCCGGCCGTCGGGAAATCGAACGACTGGAACGGGCGGAACGATGACACCTGGTCTGATTGGGCTGGGCTTGATGGGTGTGCCGATTGCCAAAAGAATCCTTCAGGCCGGTTTTGCGCTTCAGGTCTGGAACCGCAGCCCATCCCGTTATACCTTGCTGAACAACCATCCGGTTACCGTGGCCGCATCCCTTGCCGACCTGGCACACGCTTGCGACACCTTACTGCTCTGTCTGAGCGATGAATCAGCTGTCCGCCAGGTTCTTGCAACCTTACAGCCACATCTGACGGCGCGCCATACCCTTGTGGACTTATCGACCATAAGCGCCCAGACCACTCGGGAACTTGCCGGCGAACTCCATCATAACCATGCGGTTACCTGGGTCGACTGCCCCATGTCCGGTGGAGTGACCGGCGCCGAACAAGGACGATTGATCCTGATGGCAGGAGGAACATCTGAAACGATCGAGAAACTGCGGCCATTATTGCAAAGTTTCAGCCAGCGTATCACCCTGATGGGGCCCGTAGGCTCCGGCCAGATGACCAAACTCTGCAACCAGCTCATTGTCGCTGCCAACAGTCTGTTGATTGCCGAAGCCGTTCGACTCGCAGAAACACACGGGGTTGATGCAAGCCAGTTGGCTCATGCGCTTGCTGGCGGTTTTGCCGACTCACTGCCCTTGCAGATTCTGGCGCCCCGCATGGCACTTCGCCAGCATGAACCCATTCAATGGCGGGTAACGACTTTGCATAAAGATCTGCGTATGGCACTAGAAGCAGCCGCTCAACAGGGTATTGAGCTTCCTGTGGCCGCACGAGCTCTTGAGCAGCTGACCACAGCCATGGCCCAGTGGCCACGCCAGGATCTCAGCCAGATCATTGGATTGTATGACGATGCTGCGTCTGGCTATTAATCTTTCCATGCTTTTTCAGGAGCTTCCCTGGGCAGAGCGCTTTGACGCTGCCCGCCAGGCCGGTTTTGATACCCTGGAAATCCAGTTTCCTTATCATCTCGATCGTTTTCAACTGCAACAGACACTCCTCGACAACAAACAAAAACTGATACTGATCAATATGCCTGCCGGAGACCTGATGGATGGCGGCACGGGTATCGCCTGTCAGCCCGATGCCGAAACTGCCTTTGCATCAGCCATGCAACAGGCACGCCAGTGGGCCTGCTTGCTCAAAGTGCCCCGCATCAACATCCTCTCAGGACGTGCACGAAGCGATCAGGATCGCTCAATGCTCCTCGATTGTCTGATTCGTCGCACACGCATGGCTGCTGCTTATTTTGCTGAATCAGGTATTGCCACCTGCCTTGAAACCATCAATCCCTGGGACATGCCCGGATTTTTGCTCAGTGATGTCGAAACCACACTCGCATGTCTTGAATCACTGCCTGCTGAACTCAACGTCGGCTGGCAATTTGATTTTTACCATCTGGCCCGAATCGGTGCAAACATCCCGAGACTTCTGAACCAGCACATAGGCCGTATCCACCATATCCAATTCGCCGATCATCCGGGCCGAGGGCAACCCGGAACCGGAACATCCGAGCTGGCGGCGTGGATACGCCTTGCTGAGACGCTTGGCTATAAGGGCTACTTCAGCGCTGAATACAAACCCCAGGGTGCTACGACAACGACTCTGGGTTGGGTTGAGGAATTCGGCGAAAATGCTGCTGCCCCATGATTGGGGTTAACAAAGGCGTCACCCCCAACGCACGAATTTCATGCAGCATGCCATGCAGGTCAACACCTGGAATCAACTGGGGGTTGGCATGCAGCGGAGTCATCATCGAGTCCCAGTGACAGGGAAGGATATAACGTGGCTTGAGCAATTCAACAACATCACGCACATAGTTTGGACGATGTTGCCTCCCAACCGCGCAAAGACAAACGACATCGGCATGCAGACCACGCAGTTCCTCATTGCTGAAATCAGCCGAATCAATATGTACCACCCGGAATCCGCCGGCATCCAGCCACCAGTTCAGAACTTGGCCATGGCGTAACTGATGAACGCGTGCAGGCCAGGGTGGCGGAACTTCAATATCGCCTGGAAAAGGAATGCGCCCCAGAATGGCTTTGCCATGTCGGGCAGGCAAGCCAACGACACTGACGGAGCCACAGGCAATACGCTCATGTCCAGAAGTGGGCCGCAATTGTCGCTCCGGCACCCCGGCGGCACGAGCCACATTCATGACGGCCGAAGAACCAATCAACCGTGCTCCCGTCTGCAAACACAAATCAGGCGCATCCAGAACATGGTCATAATGGGCATGCCCCACCAAGACATCATCGGCATGCGGAATGATCTGACGAATCAATTGTGCATCGGGAACGAGCGGACGGGTCAGTGTCTGCCAGAGTGTTGTTCGGGTCAAATAAGGATCAAGAACAATCGTACGCTCTGCTGACTTCAAAATAAAACCGGCCGTACCCAGATAAGTCAGCACGATATCAGCATCGGGCTCACGCAGAGCAACACATGCACCTGCATCAAAATCCTCAAACCCCGGTAATCGACCTTGTTTGAACATATTTTTTGCCTCACCAGACAATGGCAGTATCCGTTGTGGAGGTCTGTACCAAACGCAGGGACTCCTCCGCAGCAGCAAGAAGATTTGCAGGTGTTTCGGTCATCATGGGTGTCATGGTTGCCACACCAATTTCCAGAAACAGAATCTGCTTGACTTCATCTTCATGCAAAATCTGCAGACGAGCGACCTCTTTTTCAATGACCTGCTGTACCGAACGAGCACCTTGCGCAGTGGTATTGGGCAACAACATAAGAAACTCGTCATTACGGTAGCGGGCACATACGTCAACGGCGCGCTTGCTAACCGATTCAAAAACACGTGCCAACGCTGCCAGACAGCGGTTACCTGCTTCATAGCCGTAACGCTGGTTAAATGCAGTAAACCGATGAATATCCATGTGCAGCAGACTGATTGACTGCTTTTCACGCATGGCCCGTTCCCATTCCCGATCCATCAATTCATGAAAATAATACATACTGATCAAACCGGTCAATCGATCTCTTCTCGCCCGCTGGTCTTGTTCGTAGCTCAAACGTTCAAGGGCCTGTTTTTCCAGATCAATCAAACGGGCTTGCAAAAAAATACGCCGATCACGATATTCAAGAACACTGCTCATGAACACGCCATAGGCAAGGCTCAATCCCATATATTGGAAAAAATTAAGCCAATCCGGGTTGATCCGGAGTATGAGTGAAGCCGCCAGTGCAGCCAGTGTTCCAACAAGGACGACCGTAACGGCTGGCAACATCCTCATTCGGCTAAAACTGAACACCGCCAAAATAACCAAAAGTACCAGATATCCCGACAATCGAGCAAAATAACCATAAGAAAGCGACCAACTGCATACCTGCACAATCCCGACGGCAGCAAAACAGGTTAAAGCTCGTGAGGGGACGTACCAGGGTTTCAGGACAGCCAAGCGGGTGGTCAGCATCGACAGCGACAGCGAACCCATCACCACCCAGAATCCCAAGGTCCATACGGTGAGATCATGAACCAGCATACCGGATGGAGTCTTGCGCCAGATGATGACTCCCTGAATCACACCGACCAATACCGCAAAAACCAGCAAACCAAGAGCGGTTTTTTTTTGGGTTTCGAAGGCTTCTTCCGTGTGATCCCGGATGAAATCGGTCTCGAGCGGTTCGGGAAAGCTGAGCCAGAAGCCGTGCTCCAGTAGTCCCTTGACCAGGACTTCGGCCTTTTCATATGCTTTGCCTGTCTGATCTGAATCCTGCATGTGCCCCTGATATCCCGTTCCGTATCTATAAGCCCGCATAGACTATAGACGTTCCAGTGCCTCTTGCAAGGTCCCAACGGCATGGATCTCCATGCCTTCCCGATCAGCTGACCTTGGCGCGTTGGCCTTGGGAATGATCGCCCGCCGAAATCCGTGTTTGCGAGCCTCCCGCAAGCGTTCCTGTCCATTGGCAACCGGCCTGATCTCTCCGGAAAGACCTATTTCACCAAAAACGATCATGTCATGGGCAACGGGCAGTCCCTTGAGGGAAGAGACCACAGCCAGAATAACCGCCAGGTCTGCACCCGTTTCTGCAATTTTGACCCCACCAACCGCATTGACAAAAACATCTTGCCCAGCACAGGAAACACCGCCATGACGATGCAAAACCGCCAGCAACATCCCGAGACGATTGGCATCCAGTCCTACCGCAACGCGCCGCATACTGCCTGCTGACTGATCCACTAAAGCCTGAATCTCTACCAGCAAAGGACGTGAGCCTTCACGGGTCACCATGACCAGACTTCCAGAGATTGCCTCAGCACTTCGAGACAAAAAGATGGCAGACGGATTGGCAATCTCGCGCAAGCCCTTATCCGTCATGGCAAAAATGCCAAGTTCATTCACTGCGCCAAAACGATTCTTGACGGCACGAATCATTCGATAGCGACTATCCTGCTCCCCTTCAAAATAAAGGACAGCATCCACCATATGTTCCAGAACTCGAGGACCCGCCAACGCACCTTCCTTAGTGACATGTCCCACCAGAATCAGCGTGGTTGCCTGCTGTTTGGCAAACCGGGTCAAAATCGCCGCCGACTCACGCAACTGGGACACGCCACCTGGGGCAGCCTGCAGTAGTTCCGTATGCACGGTCTGAATCGAATCGATGACCATGACACTTGGCTTGAGGCGTTGGGCCGTTTCCAGAATACGCTCTACCGACACCTCTGCCATGACCTGTAACCGTTCAAGAGGCAAATCAAGACGACGGCCACGCATTGCGACCTGTGGCAAGGATTCTTCCCCGGTGATATACAAAGCTTGCTCGTGGGCTGCCAGACAGGTCATGGCTTGTAGCAACAAAGTCGACTTGCCGATACCAGGATCACCGCCAATCAGAACCACCGAACCTTCAACCAGACCTCCACCCAACACCCGATCAAGTTCTGAAAGTCCGGTGGAACGACGCTCTTCGCGCTGAAAGGGCACCTGATCCAGAGTCTGAACCGTGCTTTGTGTACCACTAAAGCCTTGTCGGCTGCTCTTGCGACCAGAGCCATGCGGTTGTGCTACTTCACTGAGGGTATTCCAGGCGCCACAGTCCTGACACTGACCTGCCCACTGGCTGCTAAGCACCCCACATTCCTGACAAACATAAGAAGAGCGTTGTTTCATTTTGTCCCTGTGGATTCAGTATCCATAGCTTCAATCGACCCGACAATCAGGGAACAAATCAAGCCTTCTACGGTTCGTCAAAGAACCCGGCTTGCTCATGGCCTGGTTGGGTACTCAGGAAGCATCTCCATCACCATGATCAACGGGTGGAGGTGTTACACCACCATGCCCATCATGATCATCAGCCGATTTCTGGTTACTGATAAACGGCGTCGGCATGGCTTTCTCTGGCACTTTTTCGAGACCGTCCATACGAGCCAACTTGCCGTCCTTGAACCAGAGAGTGACGTCGCGATGCGGTACAGCCGGAATCTTCAGCTCACGGGCGTAGGTTCCCGGACGATAGGTATAAACATAATCCCAGCGCTCCGGATGAAAGGTATCGACCACCAGAGGACTTCCCAAAAGGAACCGCACCTGATCTGGTGTCATGCCAACATGGAGTTGTTTAACCTCATCCTGGGTAAGAATGTTGCCCTGTTGCACATCAATCTTGTACACCGACAAGTTGCCAACATGACAACCTGCCAGCAACACACTGACCCCCAAAACCGCAACCCGACTCCAGACGATCATACGCATCCAAAAGATTCCATGCCATGCTTGCGCGTATTGTACCCGAAAGCATGGCCGAACACGAACTCAGACTGATTTGAGGAAAAGGTTAATGAGTTTACGTGTTTTATCGGTATAAGGTGGGAAGAACATGCGTGCCAAACGCACACGGTTACGCACGACGGCCCGCTCATGCGAAAACGCCAGAAAACCATATTCACCATGCGCCTGACCAATACCCGAGTTGTTAACTCCGCCAAAAGGCAGATTGCCATGCAGGAACTGAACGACACAATGATTGATACAGGCACCACCAGAAGATGTCCGGTTCAGAATACGCTGGGTACGCTCTTCGTTTTCGCTCCAAATATAAAGGGCCAGTGGTTTGGGATCAGCATTAATCCGGTTAATCACTTCATCAATATGATCAAAGCTAATAATCGGTAGCAGAGGACCAAATATTTCCTCTTGCATGATCGCAGCATCCTCGGGTATTCCCTCAAGGAAGGTGGGCGCGATAAATCGGGCCGATTCATCAACCTGCCCGCCCAACACCAGACGCGCTCCACGCGATAAAGCATCCTGAAGCAAGCGGTTAATACGTGCCGTATGACGCTCATTGACAATACGCGCCAAGTAAGGACTATGGACACGACGCTCTTCGGTGCCATAAGTTTCCTCAAGAGCACGACGACACTCGGCCAGCCAGGCTTCCTTGCACGATGCATGGACGTAGACATGATCCGGAGCGATACAGGTTTGACCATCATTGGTGTACTTGGCCCAGAGAATGGTTCGGGCGGCTTCGCGAAGGTCAGCGGACTGATCAATGATCGTCGGGGATTTACCACCTAGTTCCAGGGTCACACTGGCTAAATGCTTGGCAGCAGCAGCCATAACAATTTTGCCGACCTGGGGGGAACCGGTAAAAAAGATATGATTGAATGGCAAATCCAGTAGTGCCTGAGCCACGCTGGCATCGCCATCAAAAACGGCCACTTCGTCTTCAGTAAACGCCGAAGCGATAATATCCTCGATCACTTTCGAGGCGTGGGGAGTCATTTCAGAGGGCTTGATCATGACGGTATTGCCCGCTGCCAACGCTGAGACCAGCGGCCCCAAACACAAATTCACCGGATAATTCCAGGGAGAAATAATCAGCACGCGCCCTTTGGGTTCGACTTTTTTCCAAGCCTGGGTTCCGACCATCATCCGGCTTGGCAAGACCTTGCGGGGAGCCATCCATGACTTTAGATGCCGCAAAGCTTCATTAGCCTCGGAAATGACCGGCAGAATTTCAGTCAACTCAACCTCAGCTGCCGGTTTGTTGAAATCAGCTGCGCCTGCCGCAACGATGGCGTCTCGGTGGGCCAACACGGCCGCCTTCAGACGCTGAATGCGCTGCTTGCGTTCTTCACAGGACGATTCCCGCCAGCGCAACGAGGTCGCTTCCTGTGCTGCAAAGATGCAGTCGATGCGTTCTTTTTGCTCCGTAGCATTCAACATGATGATGTTTACACCCCGTTTGTATGGCTATTTCAAATCCGATAATACACCTTGTCTGATCGGTCTGAACAGCCCAAAGCAGACCGATCAATCGAAATTTACATCCATAATAGTCGTAACCGGACTGTCGTTCACCAATCGTTCTCAGTCATGAGTACACCAACAACATGCTCCTGATCAATGAAACATGAAATAAATGTCATACAATGACGGTCATCAAACCATGGAGTTCGTTCGATGAAATACCAGCTTTTAACGTGTGCTCTTGCCTGCTCGCTCGCTGCATTCGCTCATGCCGACACCTTGTCCGGCACAATCCAGCAGATTCAGGATGTTCCCGGTTACACCTATCTGCTTGTTTCCACAACGAACGGACCAGTCTGGGCCGCAGTCAACCAGACACCGCTCAAGGTAGGCGCACCGGTGACCATCAGCAACACCATGCTGATGCATGACTTCAAAAGCCCAACCTTGCACAAGACTTTTGCGACCATCGTTTTTGGAACCGTCGGTGTATCAACCGTCATGGCTCAACAGACAGCTTCAGGGAATATACCGGCTTCGATGCACGCCGGTATTGTTGACAAAGCACCCAAGCTGATCAATGTCTCTCGCTCCACAGCTGTCGATGGCCACCGTGTCGCCGATGTTGTCACCCATGCCGCTGAACTGAACGGCAAAAGCGTTACCATTCATGCCATGGTGGTCAAATTCAACCCGGACATCATGGGACGCAACTGGCTGCATGTACGCGATGGCTCTGGCAAGGATCAGGATGGCAGCAACGACATTCTGGTCACCTCAAGTGAAGGTGCCAAAGTTGGTAGTGTGGTCACGATCCATGGAACAGTTGTTACCAACCAGGACTTTGGCTCCGGCTATGCCTACAAAGTCATGGTCGAACACGCAACAATCAAATAGACTGCCCGTTCAAGAAGGCATGAGCGCACGGTATACCTGTGCGCACTGTTTGGTCGTCATATAACGAGGTACCGCATAAGTCTGATTGGCTTCGGTCAAGGCTATGGGTACCATCGACTCAATATCCTCCTGCCGCAGAGCTGCAATCGAGCTCGGCAGCCCAAGCGAAGGCAGAAGTGATTCGATCTGTACAATCAGACGTTCTGCCAGTTGCTTGGACTCCAAGTGCCGTTCACCGAGCCCTCCTGCCACCGCCAGATCAGCCAGACGATCGGCACATGCCGACATGGAAAAACGTAGTACATGGGGTAAAACCACAGCGTTGGCGACACCATGAGGAATGTGGTATCTCGCCCCCAAGGTATGCGCGATGGCATGTACATAGCCGACACCTGCCTGGGTCATGGCAGCTCCAGCCCGGAATGAAGCCCACGCCATCATCTGCCGGGCAGACTCATCCTGCCCCTGCTGATATACCTGAGGCAAATGTTTCATGATCAGGCTAACAGCCTCCCGGGCAGCGTGATCACTTTCAGAAGTTGCAATCTTCGATATGTAGGCTTCAATAGCATGAGTCAGCGCATCCATTCCGGTTGCGGCCGTTACGGATGCTGGCAATCCCAGCATCAGACGACCATCAAGAGCCAGTTGATTCGGCAACAGCTTGAAATCAATAACCGGAATTTTGCGTTGTTGCACCTTATCGGTAATCACTGCACCAATTGAAATCTCAGAGCCAGTTCCCGCCGTTGTTGGCACCATATACATCGGCAGTGGCGCATGCCGCACCTTGAACATACCCATCATGGCCTCAACCGATCGATCGTTGGTCGCACGCGCTGCAATCATTTTGGCAGCATCCATGACCGAACCACCGCCTACTGCCAGAACCGCCTGACATCCCGCCTGTTTTAGGGCACGCAAACCAGCTTCTACCTGTTCAACATCAGGATCGGGTAAAATATCCTCAAACACCTGAACATGGACGCCCCCCTGCTGCAGTCGTTCAATCAACGGAGTGATCAGACCTACTTTCTGCAACTGGGCATCCGTCACCAACAAAAGTCGTCCAGGCTTGCGTCCAATGATCGAATCACAGAGCAATTGAGCTGAACCCGGCCCGACAAAAACATCCGGCTTGCGCATCAGCGTTGTGATCACACGACCGGCATGTTTGATGCCTTGCATGCGCCAGCCATAGAAAGTAGAGCTCAGGGTATGACGAAGAGGTGCAAGTAAGTTCATGGGCATTCCTCAGGCAAATAACCTATCCAGTCTAGACGGCTTTGCTTAACCTACCAAGCTCAATCTACCAAGCTCAACCTACCAAAGTCAGCATGTGTTTCTGTATTTGGATGGTACTCAAGTTTCGGAGTTCAGAACAACTTGACATCCTCCCCGCCCTACCCCTGAACCCAGCGGGATCTTAGGAAAGCACCCGAGATTGCGCGGCCAATTCTGTTCAAACTCTATTTAATTTGAAAATCCTCGTGCAAATTCTCCCAATGACTCTTCAATTTTTTCTTGTACATCTCATTCATTGGAAGATCTTCAATGGCTTTGCGCCAAAGATTTCTGGCCCTATCCATAACGTCCTCCAGGTGAGGTTTAATAACTCTCCATGGTATCTCGGCTCGATCGCACCATGACTGAAAATGTGCCATTGAAACCTCATACCAATCCCTGGTATTTCCTAAATTAAGTGCGTAATTTCTCTCGCCATCGATATATACGCTCGTCATAACGATATCGTAAGCAGGCGAAATCCTTGGTGTGATTTTATCCGAGTAGACCAAACTCCAGTTTTTTAGATGTGCATCGCCGTTGGCAAGCAGTATGTTCGCTAACAAGCGCCTTGCAAATTGTTGTACATCGCCCAATCCATCACCAGAATAACCGTAGATAATCCTGCCGATCTGTTCGTAGTTTGCTGAGTTATCAGTAAGTGCGTAAAACCCTGCCTCTTTAGGGCATGGATATAAGCATGCTGTTGACTGTTTGTTTTGCGCTGTCTATGATGACAGCATTAAGGAGGGGCGTTAAGTTGGCGACAAAGACACTGAAAGTTCGCGTGCGAGACAAGCATGCTACAGTGCTGACTGAACAGGCCAGAGCGGTGAACTTTGTCTGGAACTACCTGAATGCGTTGTCCAGTCGCAGCATTCGGGAACGTGGCCGATTCCTTTCCGCCTTCGATATGCATGCCTACACCACCGGCGCATCCAAAGAACTTGGACTGCATTCGCAAACGGTTCAACTCATTGCCGCTGAATATGTCACGCGCCGCAAACAATTCAAGAAATCCAAGCTTAGGTGGCGCAAGTCTACGGGAGTTCGCCGTTCATTGGGCTGGATTCCGTTCAATACCGGCGCGGCTACATGGAAGAATGGACAAGTTTTTTTTGCAGGAAATTACTTCAAAGTCTGGGATAGCTATGGCCTATCCAAGTATCGCTTTCGGGCTGGTTCGTTTAATGAAGATGCCCAAGGGCGCTGGTACTTCAATGTCGTGGTTGAAGTTAATGAAACTGTTCAAGCCACAGGAACAAGCTCCGTGGGCATTGACTTAGGCTGCAAGGAGGCGGTGACGGTCTCTGATGGCCAGCAGGTCACAGGGCGGCATTACCGCACAATTGAGCAGAAATTAGCCACAGCGCAACGTGCCAACAAGAAGCAACGTGTTAAGGCGATTCACGCCAAGATCAAGAACAAACGCAAAGAAGAACTGCATCAACTCAGCTGCAAACTCGTCAAAAAGCATGCAGCTATTTTCGTTGGCAACGTATCGTCCCAAGCACTGGTCAAAACCAATCAGGCAAAATCGGTTTTGGATGCAGGCTGGGGTATGTTCAAGACTATGCTGGAATACAAGTGCGCTCACGCAGGCGTAGTCTTTGAAGTCGTCAATGAAGCCTATACCACCGTAACCTGTAGTTGCTGTAAAAAGCGCACTGGCCCACAAGGTCAGGAGGGTCTACGAATAAGGGAATGGACTTGTCCTGAGTGCGGTATCACTCATGACCGCGACATTAATGCCGCAAAGAACATTCTCGGCGCTTGTTCCAGACAGCGCTCTACCTCCTGCATCCATGCAGTCGTCGCGCTTGGACATGAGCGTCTCGCAGGAGGAATCACCGCCGTTTAGGGCGGTGAGGATGTGTGCGCCCAGCATGGGCGCGATGTTGGAGGTGAAAGTCCTCCCGCGAGCTGACCACAGCGAGCGA
>JAJZUM010000053.1 GCA_021848605.1 Pseudomonadota bacterium
AACCGCAAATACCGGTCCTCTTCGCACTTGGCATTCCAGATCACACGGGCGCAGCCCATCCACTGCGACAAGGCAATGGCCTGTTCGCGGGTGGGTTGCGCCTGATATCGGATGCCGGTGAGCAATGGAGTATTCCTTATAAGCCTTGAATCAATGATACTTCCGCAAATTAAAGAGGCAAGTCTACGATGGATGAATTTGACTGGAGAACAGGAAGAACATGCGTTCATAAGTGTTTTTATCATCTTGTGTTTAGTCCTAAGTACCGTAGAAAAGTATTTAAGGAAAACATGCTGGAAAGACTCCGAGAAGTTATGCGCGAAACCTGTGAGCAGATGGGGGGAGCGTTGCTTGAATTCGGCTGCGAATCCGACCATCTACACCTGATGGTTGTCATCCCTCCGAGCAAATCGGTCAGTAACTTCGTCGGAAAATTAAAAGGGAAAAGCTCCTACGTGTTGCGAAGCGAGTTTTGGGAAGAAGTAAAAGACAAGCTGTGGGGGGATCACTTCTGGTCGCCCTCTTACTGTGCGGTAACCTGCGGCGATGCGCCTCTGGAGGTAGTAAAACGGTACGTGGAAAACCAAGAGAAACCGCCGTCTGAAGCCTCCGTAAAGAGATCTATTTCAACGACCGGAAACAAAAACCCCAAAAGAAGAGGCCGCTTGACTCGGAGCTATCCCTGAACCCAGTGAGATCTTAGGAAAGCACCCGAGGTTGCGCGGCCATTTTTCTCAATGTTACTCGTCATCTTGCTGGTATGAACACCCAAATCATCAAACTGTGCGAAGCTCAGATTATTTTTTATCAGTATGTGTGTTAAACCCCGCCCCCCGTTGCCATCGGCAGTCAATGACTGAGGGAGAAGAGGAAGTCACGATGTTTTCCAAGGATGAATCCTGACTCAGACATAGCCTTAATACCACCATGACGTTATACTGTGGGCATGAGCAAAAAGCATGCGTCATCGGCCATTGCGGTCAATAAAAGAGCTTCCTACGAGTATTTCATTGAGGAGACCTACACGGCAGGTCTTGTCCTTGAGGGCTGGGAGGTCAAATCCATTCGGGCAGGAAAAGTCAGTATCGCTGATGCCTATGTCATTGTGCGACATGCTGAAGTCTTTTTGCTTGGGGCGCATATTCATCCATTGATTTCGACATCAACTCACTACTCGATTGAAACGACACGTACGCGCAAGCTTTTGTTGAATCGTCGCGAGATCAGTCATTTAATTGGTGCGATCGAGCGCAAGGGACACACCTGCGTACCTCTAAAACTATTCTGGAGTCATGGTCTGGTCAAATGCGAGATTGCACTGGTTAAGGGCAAGCAGCAACATGACAAGCGTGACAACGAAAAGCAGCGCGACTGGCAACGTGAGCGGGGTCGGATCATGCGTGAAGGTCGCGCTTGATATTAACCCGATTTTCTCAATATATTGAGTGATTTGCGTCGTTCCCAAAGATTTTTTCGACTAATGCCGAGGGCTTCAGCCAGTTTGGTTTCAGTCATATGATCCTGGTGTTCAAGAACAAAACGCACAAGATAGTCATTCATGGTGGTTGCGTCCTCAGGTTTTTCTCGATCAGGATTTTTATCCGTATCGAGATCGTCATTGCCGTGAACTTCAATGGTAAGCAAATCAGGCGTAATTTCTTCGTCATCACAGAGAATGATTGCACGTTCAATGATGTTTTCCATTTCTCTGACATTGCCGGGCCACGAGTATTTCTTGATGGCTGACAATGCCTGTTGGGAAAAATCAAGTGCAGGACGATTGAGCTTCTGGCAGGTTCGTTCCAGTAAATGATGGGCAATTCGTACGATATCATCACCGCGTTCACGAAGCGGAGGTAGTCTGAGTTCAAAGACATTGAGACGATAATACAGATCTTCGCGGAAATGACCCTCACTGGCCAGTTGTTTGAGATTTCTGTGGGTGGCAGCCACAACACGAACGTCTACTTTGCGTGAAGCAGTGGCGCCAATACGCCGAACCTCTTTTTCCTGCATCATACGTAGCAGACGAGCTTGTGCCTCCAGAGGCAACTCGCCAATTTCGTCCAGAAACAGCGTTCCGCCGTCTGCAGCTTCGACCAAACCTTTGCGATTAGCCTGGGCGCCTGTGAAGGCGCCTTTTTCATAACCAAACAGCTCGGATTCAATCAGTGTCTCAGGAATGGCAGCACAGTTGACTGGAACCAGTGGGCCTGAGGCACGATCAGAGAGTTCATGCAATTGCCGGGCAACCAATTCCTTGCCAGTTCCGGATTCGCCGAGGATGAGAACAGTCGAGATGGTTGGGGCAACCTTGCGAATTTTTTTTAGGAGATCCTGCATTGCAGGGCTTTCTCCCACCATGGATAAAGGTTTGCTGCGCTCGATTTCTATCTTCAGTGCCTGGTTCTGGCGCAGCAAGGTTCTTTCTTTGAGAATGCGTTCGACCGAGATAATCATTTCATCCTGATCAAAGGGTTTGGTAATGTAATCGACTGCACCCATACGCATGGCATCGACCGCGGAACGTACACTGCTGAACGTTGTCATGATTAACACCGGTGTAGGTCGGGCAATGGCAATCATCTCGGTTCCGGGTTCACCAGGGAGTCGTACATCACTGATCACCAGATCGCATTCGGTGGGTTCATGGGCACGGGCTTCCTGAACAGAACCAGCCTCACGGACTTCGTGCCCGTGTCGTTCAAGAAGCTTGCGTAGCGAGGTCCGTATGATGGTCTCATCCTCAACGATCAGGATTTGTGCCATAAAATCAGTGCTCCAATAAATTCTGGGTTTCATGGATCAGGCCGGGTAACGTCATTCGGACGATTACTCCTTGCCCTTGATCATAATCTGATTTGTCGGTAAGTTGTATTTTGCCATGATGCTCACTGATGATGCCGTGTACCATGGTTAGTCCAAGACCCGTGCCCTTGCCGGCTTCCTTGCTGGTGACAAATGGTTCAAACAAGTGATCGCGCACCTGTGCTGACAACCCTGAGCCAAAATCCTCAACCTCAATGTTCAGAGTGTGTTCATTGCCCTCACATCGGACAATAATACGTTCACCCGGCTGGGATGCGTCACGTGCGTTCGACAGAAGGTTGACAAAAACCTGCATGAGTTTTTGTCGATCGCCATGAATAAATGCATCGTTGTTACAGTCGTTGACGAATTCATAATCACGACCATCCGGAATGATACGAATCAGGCTGATGGCCTCTTCAACACATTGCCGAATCTGAACCGTGTCAAAAGGGCGCGCCATATGTTCATTATTGCCGCGGGCAAAGCCAACCAGAGACTGGACAATCCGGGAAATTCGTTGTGTCTGTTCAATGATCTGGATACAGGTGGTTTCTACATTGCTGTCTTCAATCTCGGTCTTCAGGTCTTGAGCCAGGCATGCAATAGCGGTAACTGGGTTGCCAATTTCATGGGCCACACCGGCCGCCAGTTGGCCTATGGATGCCAGACGCTCAGAGTGCTGCAGTTGCGACTCAAGCATATGAGTGCTGGTAATGTCTTCGATGACAATGACCTGTACCTGTTCCGATCGGGATTGAGTGTGATCAATATCAACCAGGACACGGTTCAGGCTGACCCAGTGTGGAGCCCCCTGAACTTCGATTTCACGCCGGTGAATATGCGAGTGAGCACTCATGGCAAACTCACTTAACAGGGAGCACCAAGGCTCCGGAAGACGACGCAAATTAGAACCAGTAGCCTTTTTGGCAGGCACTCCGGTGTATTCGGCAATCACTTTGTTCCAGTTCAGGATTTCAAGGTCACTCGCCAGAGTACAGACACCAATCGGTAAATGGAAAATAATATCGCGCTGGTAGCGGCGCAAGGAATTGATTTCACCATACACGCCAGAGAGACGGTGTTCATATTCTTCGAGTTTCGATTCCATGTAGTGGATATCAACAGATTCATGGCTGCGCGCCTGAATCTGGTATGGGATGTGCTGATCCATCAGTTCTTGAGCTTTGGCGGGTCCAAAAAGTCCGGAAAGATTGGACTCAAGCTGATCCCTGAGACGCCTAAGGGCGTAGGGCGTGTTTTCAGAAGGTTGCATGTCGAGGTCCTGCAAGGCATGCAGAATCTCACGTTCAGCAAGATCAGCTCCAAGGGGTGTGCTTAATGCCTGCTGAAATTCAGCAATGGAGTGGTGGGGCAGATCCCAGCGTAAAGGGCGCTTCAGGGCATCAATCGAGCAATTGAGGGCGGCAGTGTGTTCAGCACTGCTTTGTCGGGTAAGCAGCGATACAAAAATGTAAATGACTGTATTAACCAGTGAACTGCTTAAGCCAATATCCTGCCAGTAGATTGGATTGGAGGTGAATTCGATGTTGCCAAATCGAAAATGAAAAAGCTCAATTTGTAATAGAAAGGGAATGACCAACAGAACCAGCCAGATCAACATGCCAGCAGCCAGGCCGAGCATGAATCCCTGGCGGTTTGCGCGTGGCCAGAACAGGGTCCCTACAATCCCGGGTGCAAATTGCAAGGTTCCGATAAAGGTGATGGTTCCCATTTCGGTCAGTGAATGCTGTTTATCGAGTGCAACAAAGAGCAAATAGGAGAGTGCGATAACGAACAGGATAAGGCTGCGTCGCATGCGAAGCAGCCATTCGTATATGTTGCGTTCGGGGGGAGGCTGATAAAGAGGCAAAATCACATGGTGTAAGAGCATGGATGCAAGAGCCAGTGTCGTAACAATGATCACGCCGCTGGCAGCAGAAAGGCCAGCTACAAAGGCCAGTAGAGTGAGCGCTCGACTGTGCGATGCCATGACGACCGCGAGCGTAAAATACTCTGGGTCAATGTCAAAATTGGCCAATTTGATTCCAGCCCAGAGGAGCAGGGGAATGGGGAGCGCTGCCAGTAAAAGATAAAGTGGAAAACTCCAACTGGCTTTTAGAAGATGTTGCGTATTCTGGTTCTCGGTGAAAATCATCTGATACATGAACGGCATAACCACTGCTGAAAACAGAAATGCCAGCATCAGGGTGTGCCAAGGAGAATCGCGCAAGGGACTATAGAGCAGATCAAGATTTTCTGGGTGGGCTTTCAGCCAATCACTCAGACCCGCATGTCCACCAAGGATACCCCAATAGGCATAGCCACCAAGGATTAGTAAAGCGACCAGTTTGATCAGGGACTCGGTTGCCATCGCCACGACCAGCCCCTCATGCTTTTCACGCGGAGTCAGGTGGCGTGTACCAAAAAGCAGGGTAAATGCAGCGATCACTACACAAAACCAAAGAGCCAACGTGTTCGGCAAATCTTTATGAGTTAGCAGTCCAATGCTGTCGGCAACTGCCTGGATTTGCATGGCCATGATGGGCAGACAACTGATGACCATGGCGATTGTTGAAAAAGTTCCGACCCATTGGCTACGGTAGCGATAGGTAAGCAGATCGGCTAACGAACCAAGGCGTTGGCTTCGGGTCAATTTTAGAATGGGCATCAGCACAACGGGAGCAAAAAGAAACGAGGCTGATATGCCGAGATAAAAAGCCAAAAAGTTGTAGCCCATTTGCTCCGCAAAGCCAACAGCACCAAATATTGCCCAGGCAGACACATAGATGCCAAGCGAGAGAACATAAACAATCGGATGACGCAAAAATCGCACGGGGATCACACCGGAATCGCTGATATAGGCGACCAGAAAGAGAATCATCAGATAAAGAATGCCACCCCCAAGCAGGGCGCCAAGACTAAAGATCATCGTTGGGTGATTCCTTGTTCATCCAGAAGGCAATCGCAATAAAGGCAGCCCAAAGCAAATAGGGCCTATACCAGGCTGAGCCTGCGTGACTCCACCAGGTAAGAACCGCAGGAGACAACAAATAGGCCCCAGCCAAAATGAGCAGAAAAATACGATCGATGTACATGGCTTCCTCACCGTCTGAGCTTAAGACTAGCAAAATCCTTGAGAATCGTGCAGAGGAAGATAAAGGGTAGTGCTTTTGGGAATCTTGACAGGATTCCAGTTCCTGATTGAATGATCCAGTATGCTTTGCAGTGAACGATGCTTTGTGGGATTTTCAATCTCAATACCAAGGGCTTGCAGAAGGACAATCAATATGGGTACAGCAGAGTTATCGCGATGCAATGCAGGTGCCTTGTTTTGCTTTGACAATTTTTTACCTTGCTGATCGGTCAGTACCGGAATATGCAGGTAGTTGGGCTGAGGTAGACCAAGCAGACTCTGGAGAAGACATTGCAGCGGGGTATCCGGCCAGAGGTCTGCACCACGAACAACATGAGTGACCCCATCAAATGCATCATCAATAGTTGCAGCCAGATGATACGTCATATGTCCACCCCGGCGGCGCAAAATGATGTCGCCAAATTCTTTGGCAACAGAAATAGAAAGGGCGGGTTGAAGTTGGTCCTGGCAGTCAACGACCTGATTTGGCACTTTGAGTCGCCAGTGATGGTGATCATCAAGAGGCAGGTCAAGATTGCGACAATAACCGGGGTATACTTTTTCTCCCTGTAGTATCGACCGGCTGCAACGACAGCCGTAGAGCAGGCCCTTTTCTCTGAGCTGGTTTAGGGCAGAGTCATGTTGGGGGCGTTTCTGACTTTGAATGAGGACAGCATCATCCCAGTAAAGACCAAAGTGGTGCAAAGTTTGCTGCTGGTGCGTGATCCACTGAGGACTGGACCGTTCGGGATCAATGTCTTCGATGCGCAACAGCCAGGTGCCATTGTTCGCCCTGGCATCCAGAAAACTTGCCAGAGCCGTGAACAGAGAGCCGGCATGCAGGGGGCCGCTGGGTGAGGGTGCGAACCGGCCCGTATAGGCTGTTGCTGTTATCATCAACCTTGTAACTGTTTTTCCTTGATTTCCGCCAGAGTTTTGCAGTCAATACAGAGATTGGCGGTGGGGCGAGCTTCCAGTCTTCGAATACCGATTTCTACGCCACAGGTTGTACAATAACCGTAGTTATCTTCGTCGATCTGTTTGATCGTTTCATCAATCTTCTTGATCAGTTTGCGTTCGCGGTCACGAGCTCGAAGTTCAAGAGAAAATTCCTCTTCCTGACTGGCACGATCCACGGGGTCAGGCAAGTTGGCTGATTCATCCTGCATGTAGTGCAAGGTGCGATCAACTTCTTCCATGAGTTCCATTTTCCATGCCTGGAGAATGCTACGAAAGTGTTCTTTTTGCCTTGGTCCCATGTATTCTTCACCGGACTGCTCCTGATAAGGGTGCTGTCCATGAATCAGCGAGGCTGCTTCAGGGCGAGGGTTTCGATCGTTGGATTTGTCAGTCATGTTGAGTACGCCTTGAATCGTCCATAAAACCTAATTCTATAGCAGTTAAGCTGGGATTATGCAAATGATCATGATCCAAGTCCGGAAGAATCAATCCAGAGCCAGCCTTCCCTGATTTCATGCGGTACCTGCAGAAGATGTTCTCGGTAACACGGGCCAGACTCGCATAATCCATCTTCAATGCGAAAAAGTGCACCGTGATTGGCGCATATGATAAAGGATTTTTCCGGATCAAAAAACTGATCCGGCATGAAGTTCAGTGAAATGCCAATATGTGGGCAAGCATTCTTGTAGACACGAATCAGTCCCTGCCAGCGAACAACAAAAAGTTCATGCCCATGCCAGGAGAACTCGACACTTCCTGGCTCAGAGATATGAGTCACGTCAACATCAGTTGGGTGCATGGCGGCGCTCAAGGGAAAAGTGTACTAATCTTATTGCAAGCATCAATTGCTTCATGGTTTTGCACAAATTTTATTTTCAGGATCAGGGAGGCTACATGAATACCACTGAAAAAGAAATGCTGCGCACACAACTTCGTCAGGCTCTGGTTGAAGCTGCGCAGGATTTACAGGGTATGCTCAAAAGTCCTGTGCATTTTAGTCATTTGCGACCGAGCACAACGACACGTGAACAGGATCAGATGCGTCATCGTGAACACTTGGAAATTCGTGGACGTACTGCTGGTGCCTTGCTGGATGTACTTCGTACCGATGATGATGGTGTGAATGAGCTTCTTTCTCGGGAAATATTTTCCGAGCTTGCTGAGGTTGTTGAGCAGCATTTGCAAGAGTGCCTGACTCAGGAAGCTCAGCCCAACGTGGCAGACTGGACCTGTCGCCTTAGTGTGCCCCAACGAGCCCTTCAGGCAGATTTGACCTTGCATGTTTTTTCTCCTCATGAACAAAGGGCCAGCTAACATCGGGATTTGAGGCAAGACCCGGTGGAATTGTTTGTTTATGGAACACTGAGGCGTGGTGGCTCTCATCCTGCTGCCGTTAAATTGCATCAACGGGCAGAATGGTTGCGCTGCGATGCCTGCAAAGGGGGGCTTTATGATTTTGGAGCTTATCCGGCTCTGACGCTGCCCGGAACAACTTGGGTGCATGGAGATGTGTTCTGTCTTGACGATGCCGAATTTGCATGGCTTGATGCCTATGAAGGTCAGGAATATGGTCGACAGAATTGCCTGTTGTTTTCAGGCTTACGCGCCCAAGTGTATGTTTATCTGGCGCCACTGCCGCCCACGGCACGGTGGATAGAAAATGGCCGCTGGCCAAGCTGTTAACGCGGGTTGAGTATATCCCAAAGCGTCTCCATGCGTTTTTGCACCAGAGCATCGGGTTGAATCGGGCGTCCCCAGTTCCGGTGTACTTCGCCAGGCCATTTGTTGGTGGCATCGAAACCAATTTTTCCGCCCCATCCGGATTCTGGGCTGGAGAAATCCAGGTAATCAATCGGTGATCGGTCGATCAATAACGTATCGCGCACGGGGTCCATGCGCGTACTGATCGCCCAGATTACATCCTTCCAGTTTCGGGCATCGATGTCCTCATCAACCACAATGACCCATTTTGTGTAGGTGAATTGTCTCAGCCAGGACCATACGCCCATCATGATTCGACGCGCATGACCAGGGTATTGTTTTTTGATGCTGACGACGGCAACGCGATACGAGCAGGCTTCAGGAGGAAGGTAAAAATCGGTAACTTCAGGAAATACCTTTTGCATGATCGGTACAAACACATCATTCAGAGCATGCGCCATGACCGACGGCTCATCCCAGGGAGATCGTCCCATGTAACTGGCATGATAGATGGCAGAAGCACGCATGCTCATTCGTTCAAAAGTTACAACGGGAAAATGTTCCTGGCTGTTGTAGTAGCCGGTATGATCCCCAAACGGACCTTCCAGAGCGCTGTCGCCAGGGTGAATAAATCCTTCCAGCACAATTTCGGCCCCTGCAGGGGCATGCAGTCCGGTCAGGCTGCTTTGGACCAGCGGTGTTGGGTGGCCACGCAATAGTCCAGCAAAACTGTATTCCGAAAGTGTATCCGGAATTGGGGTAACCGCAGCAATGAGTGTGCATGGATCAGCACCGATGACGACCATGACCGGGTAGGGACGATCCGGATAACGGCTCAGCCAGGAACGGTAATCCTGGGCGCCGCCCCGGTGACTTAGCCAGCGCATGATCACCCTGCGTGGGCTGAGGATCTGCTGTCGGTAAATGGCCACATTTTCCCTTTCCTGTTCACAACCGCGGGTTACTACCATTCCAAGGGTAATCAGACGTCCAGCATCTTCAGGCCAGCAGTGTTGTATGGGCAGGCAGGCCAGATCAATATCATCACCGTGGAACTGTTGCATCGGATGCAGATAGTCGCCAACAATTTTTGGGCGAGCATGCAGCAATTGTCCATATTCTGGCCAGGCCTTGAACAGATGACCCAGAGATTTGGGCATTTGTGGTTCCTTGAGCTTGGCAAGCATGTTGCCAAGGTCCCGAAAGGAATGGAACGCTTTATGTCGAAGGGCTCGATGCAGGCGTCGCTGGTGTCCAAAAAGGTTCAGCAAACAGGGGTGGTTTGAGGAATCAAGTTGGTGAAGCAATAACGCTGGTCCTTCTTGTTTGAGGGCATGCTGGGCCAGCATGGTGCTCTCCAGGTGAGCTGATACCGGTTGCCGGACATGCAGCACATCCGGTCCAAGGTCATCCAGAAACGATCGCAAATCGAGATAGGTCATGGCAACTTCTCTTGATCAAAGGCGCGATTCTAGGAGGATGTATCGGATTTATGCTTGCTTCAGGTCAAGTCATTGATGATTTATTGGGTAATGGAGTGTACCATTAATTTTTTTCGATAGACCATCACGATCATGAACACATCCAATCAGCATCTTGCCCGTTATGTAACGACTTTAGGTCAGCAGCTTTTACAGCAGTTCGGAGAGCGGGTTCACAAAGTGTCCATCGATGCTGGATTTACCTGTCCCAATCGAGACGGAACCCTTGGGGTAGGTGGGTGTTCGTTTTGTAATAACGACTCTTTTGTTCCCGAACATGGGGTCAACCCCGCAGTTGCTGCCCAGGTCGACACAGGGCTAGCTGCAGTACTCAAAGTGACCCGGGCCCGCAAGGTTTTGGCCTATTTTCAGGCCTATACCAACACCTATGCGGAAACCGAGGTCTTGCGACGTCTCTATGAGGAGGCTCTGCAGCAGCCGGCGGTGGTTGGGATATCGGTTGGAACGCGCCCGGATTGTGTACCTGACCGTGTACTCGACCTGCTTCAGGAAATTCAGGAAAAAGGATATCGGGTGTGGCTTGAACTCGGGTTGCAATCGGCTTTTGATCGTACCCTTGAGGTGATCAATCGTGGTCATGGCTGGTCTAGTTATGAAGATGCGGTGCAGCGGGCTCATCAACGTGGCTTGGACGTGTGTGCCCATCTGATTGTGGGTTTGCCGGGTGAGGGCCCGGATCATAGCTTGACCAGCTTGAAGCGAGTGCTGGATCTTGGTGTGGAGGGTCTTAAAATTCATCCCCTGCATGTGGTCAAGAATACCCGTCTGGCTTTTGAGTGGAAAAATAGACTTTATATGCCCTGGACCCAACAGGACTATATCGATTGTGCCATCGATATGATTCGCCGCACACCACCCGAAGTGGTCTTCCATCGCGTGACTGGTACGGCAAGTCGGGATATTCTGTTGGCGCCGGATTGGTGTGAGCACAAGTGGCCGGTCATTAACGGTATCACATCCACGATGGCCAGGAAGGGGTGGCGTCAGGGCGATCTGGCAAAAGAAGCGGACTGGCCCGTTGTCGCCAAGGACGTTCAGGTCGAGACAGTACGCTGGGTGGTTTAGACGCTGGTTTTTTAAAACAGACGGTTCAAGCCATTGAGCGCAGCAACACGGTAAGCTTCTGCCATGGTGGGGTAGTTGAACGTTGTATTGGCAAAGTAGCGCAGGCTGTTGTCGCCACTGTGCATGACCGCTTGACCGATGTGGACGATTTCGGATGCACCATCACCAAAACAATGGATGCCAAGAATTTCCAGCGTGTCGCGATGAAAGAGAATTTTCAGCATTCCTACGGTTTCGCCGGTAATTTGTGCCCGAGCTAGGTGCCGAAAAAATGCCTGGCCAATTTCATAGGGAATCTGTTCTTTGGTTAGTTCGTCTTCGGTTTTGCCGATGGAACTGATTTCCGGAATCGTGTAGATACCATTGGGTACTTCCGAGACTCTGGGGACGTCTTCCGATCCTACAATATGGGCAGCAGCACAACGTCCTTGATCATAGGCAGCAGAAGCGAGTGAAGGCCAACCAATGACGTCACCGACGGCATAAATATGAGGTTGCGAGGTCTGGTAATGCTCATTAACGGCAACATGTCCGCGCTGGTTGATCTGGATGTCAAGGAACTCAAGGCCAAGATCCTGTGTGTTTCCAGTGCGACCATTGCACCAGAGAATAGCATCAGCCCGAATCTTTTTCCCGGATTTGAGGTGCAGAATGATGCCATCATCACGTGTTTCCAGCCGTTCATACTGTTCCTGATGACGGATGAGTACCCCTAATTCGCGCAGGTAATGGCTCAAGGCATCTGAAATTTCGTTGTCTAGAAATGATAACAGCGCATTCTGTGTATTAATCAGGTCAACCTTGACACCCATGCCTTCAAAGATGGAAGCATACTCACAGCCGATGACGCCGGCGCCATAGATGACAATTTTGCGCACTTGACTTTTCAGGTTAAGGATGGAGTCCGAATCAAAGACGCAAGGATGGGAGAAATCAATATCCTCTGGGTGGTAGGGACGAGCACCTGTTGCCACAATGATATGGTCAGCATGGATGATTTCGCCTGCTCGGTCCCCACTCAGGATCTCAACCTCATGGGCTCCTGAAAGTCGGCCGGCTGCAAAAATCAGGTCAACTTCGTTGCGTGTATAAAACCGGGTGCGCAGTTCAACCTGCTGATCAATGACTCTTTGGGCACGGTGCAAGACCTGATCAAAGCCGATATGCCTGATTTCACCGCTGCGATGAAATAAAGGGTCGCGATTGTAGCGAATGACTTGCCAGACAACTTGGCGCAACGTTTTGGAAGGAATAGTGCCGGCATGGGCACATGAACCACCAACTGTAGGTCGATTTTCCAGAACTGCTACCCGATGACCTTCTTTGGCAAGTTTCATGGCCGCACCTTCTCCAGCAGGGCCAGAACCTAAAATCACAGTATCGTAATGGTTCATGAATTTATTTCGGTTGAGCACATACTTGGCGCACCCAACGCGCTCCTTCAGCAGATATTTTGTTGGCGGGTGATCAATGACTGATCTTGTTGTAAGTGTATCATGAACCTGGTTTTTGTTTGCCGAATCCTTTTTCGCCGCCCTGCAGTAATGCGGTAATATTGCGATGATGCCGGAGCAGTAGCAGTATGCTCATGATGGTCAGGGGTATAAATGCGGGGCGGATCATGAACCAGGCAAACAGTGGCATGGAGCCAAATGCGATCAGGGCGGATAGAGATGAAATGCGTGTCAGCAGAAAAATGGCCAACCAGATAAGGCTGATCGATGCACCCATCCAAGAGGGCAAAGCCCAGATGACACCAAAAGCGGTAGCGACTCCCTTGCCACCCTGGAAACGGTACAATAGGGGATAGAGGTGTCCGAGAAAGGCTGCCAACCCCATCAATGCGGTAAGCATCATGCCCTGGTGCAGCATGCGCGCGGCGACGACCGGTATGACTCCCTTGAGCATGTCGCCGGTCAGAGTGATCAGAGCGGGTATTCTGCCGCCAACACGCAGCACATTGGTGGCGCCGGGATTGCCCGATCCCTGGGTCCGAGGGTCCGGCAGATCTAGCAGGGCACAAACCGGAATGGCTGAGCAAATGGAGCCCAGCAGGTACGAAGCAAATAACGCCAAAGCTACAGTGGCCAGGTACAGATTCATAGGGCCTTCCTTGGGGGGGCACCAGAGGGATGATAACCGATGTCAGATGATTATATTGAGATTCAAGGGCTGGAGATAGAGGCATCGATCGGGGTGCATGGATTTGAACAACAGGTCAGGCAGAAGGTGCAGGTACACGTCCGTTTGGCCATAAACGCAGCAAAGGCCGCGAAGGATGATCAACTTAAAGATGCGGTCAATTATGTTCAGGTCGTGGAGCGAATTCAGGCGATTGCCCAAGCTGGACACGTTTGTTTGCTGGAAACGCTTGCCGAACGGATTGTACAGGCGCTTTTGCATGAATTTGCCCTAAGCTGGGTTCGTCTGGAACTCGGTAAACCACATATTCTCGGAAAAGGTGTGCTCGTTCGAGTGGTGATTGAGCGTCGGCGCCATCATGCCTGAAATTCTTGTGATTCTCGGGTCAAGCATGGGGTCGCAAAACCCCATGTCCACCCTTTCGAGGCTGAAGGTGCTCGGGTCGATGCTTGCTTGTTCCGCTTTATACGCCAGTCGTGATCGAACGGGGGGCGCGCGGTTCTACTGGAATATCGGTGTGCGTATGCAATCGGAATGCTCGCGATCCGAACTCCAGTGGGTCATCAAACAGATCCAGGGTTGGCAGGATTTGGCAATAAGTACCGTTGATATAGACCTGATGTTTTATGCTGGTCTTTGTCTTCGCCCTGCCGAAATGAGCTACGACTATGTTCAGGTGATTCTGGAAGACTTGGGCTATCGTTACTTTTGTCCCTTTGATCGGATAAGTGAGCTCGGTGTACGCAAGCAGCGTACTTGAAGCTGGATTTTCGGAGTCATTCATGCAGATTTCGAGACATGAACCGTTGATTGTTGCAGGTCAGGATCGCTGGACGAATCAAAGTCTGAGCGTTTCTGATAAATGGACCGGAGTTGAATGGGCTCAGGTCTGCTGCGCTGATCGTGCTCTTCTTGAAGAAGTCATTGCCCATGCCGAAGCTGCCGTGCCCGTGACGGCCTGTCTTAGTTTGGCCGAGCGGCGTGCGATTCTTGATCGTTGTTGTTTGGCGATCGAACGCGCGCAGGAAGCTTGGGTTGTGCAGATGGTTCGAGAAGCAGGCAAAACACTTCAGGAGTCCCGGACTGAGGTACAGCGTTGTCTGGAGACATTCCGGTTGGCGGCAGCTGCGTGCCATGACAGTCAGGGTGAGGTGCTGGCACTTGATTCGACCACAAGAGGGCAGGGATACCGAGGGTGGTACCGGCGGGTTCCGGTCGGTCCGGTACTTCTCATCAGTCCTTTTAATTTTCCACCCGTTTTTGCGCGAGGGGCTCCACCCAATTTTATGATTGGGTGGAGGGGGATAGCGCCCGGCGCGTAGCGGCGGTTAGTTTTCGGGTCTGGCCTGTTGCTGGATGTATTGCTTGATGATTTCA
>JAJZUM010000054.1 GCA_021848605.1 Pseudomonadota bacterium
CCGCCTGCTCTGCAACCTATGCATGGATGTGATCGCGAAAGGAGAACTGAAAATAAAGATCAAAATACAAGTTGACAGGGTCAATACATATCAGTTCATAGTACCGGAAATTGATCTTTCCTACTATTACAACCCTAATTTTGCTGTTGAAGTGATTGCGGCCACATCAAGGCACGCCGTTAACCTTGGCAACACTAAACTTGGTAATGTCTCGGTTCTGCCACCGACCGTGACGGCTCAGTATCATTTTCTGCCCGGTAATGCTTATCTTCAACCCTATGTGGGAGCCGGCCTGAATTATACCCGGTTCTATGCCAGTAATCTGAAACTAGGTTCAACTGCACTGCATACTACCGAAAACAGTTTTGGATTTGCTGTGCAGGCGGGTGTTGATATTCCTGTTCAGAAATACGGTTTCATCAACATTGATATCAAAAAAATCACGAACGATGGGCTTGAAGTTAAAACACCGAACGATAGCGTGGTTACCCATTTGCACATCAATCCAGTTGTATGGGGTATTGGTTACGGTATTCGCTTCTAAAAAACAAGGTGCAGAAAAACCTTCTGCACCTTACTTTCCTTTCAAGAACAATCTGGTACTTTTAGAGACGCAGGGCTCGGACCGATCCATTCTGTTGGATCACATGGCGCAGGTCAACCAAAGACAGATTGGTCATACCATCCCCAGAAGGGCCAAGTTGCCGTGAAGTCATAGTCTTCGGAATTGAAGGCATTGTAGCGGGTACATGCAACACTTGGGGCTGTTGGGCAAGCTTAGGCAGCCTACCATGGAAAGCAGGCTGCAAAGCTGTTTGATCGACATGCAGCAAATGCACAGAATGCACAACGCGAATGCTAGCGCTATCCTGACGGGCGCTCAATCCAACTGTTGCAAGGACCAGGGCTGTTGCCAGCCCTAGACCCAACATCCATTTAGAGATAGCCATCTTCAGAACTTGCTGAAGTAACCACGGGCAGCTGCTGCACAGAACGGAGCCACATCACCATGATAGCTCTGCACCCATCCGGCTACACCTTTCTGGGCAATTGTGCCCTGCTTGAGTGCCTGGAACCCAGCCCGCAGTGCATTAAAGCCATCATCCTGAGCCAACGGGGCCGAATCCACATTGAAGACCCCTACAGGTGCCACAGGAGGATTAGCGGCCCATTCAGCCTGCATTGAACCGGTATTAACCGGGAAGAATACCACCGGATCATTGATGCCACCACACAACAGCGTTGGTGAATTAGGCGAATAACCACGTAGGTCATTGAACGCCAAATCCTGGCGAATCGGATTGGCTGCCGTAAAGGATGGCAAACCTAAACCTGTCGCAGGGTTCAGACCATCAGGATTAACGGTGGCATCCAGCAAATAAGCTGCACGGAAATTATTGTTGATTAAGCTCGGCTCACCAAAGCCCAGAGCAAAAATCGGGTCCGCAGCTGTATGGGTAACTGCTGGGGTAATGCTCGCCAGAAGCGGTGAAGGTGGCGTTGAATCAAACAATGCAGTCTGAGGCAATGCCGGACTGGCCACCAGATTGAACTCACTGGTGTTGTTGGCTACCAGCGGTGCAACCGTGGACCCAAACAAATCCGATGGCTGCAGGTAAAGGTTAAAGTAGGAATTCTGGTAGCCATAAACCAGCCATGTTGCCAATAAGGTCGAACCCAGATCTGGATGGCCGGCAAACATGTAATCAACAAAGGCAGCCAATGCATAAGGGCCAGATCCCGGTGAAGAAGCAGTCACGGGAATTCCAAGAATATCCATGGTCTGCTGCGTTGCCATGGCCACATATCCGCCCTGCGAATACCCCGTCAGAAAGAGTTTCCGGCTGGAACGCACCGGCAAATGGAGTTCTGCAAGCACCCGTTTGCTGGCAAACAGACCATCGATCATGTCCTGGGACTGCTGTAAACCATTCAGATAGGGATGATAGCTGGACGGGGATACATCATAACCAACATAGTTTGGTGCAACGACCACATAACCTTGAGCGGCATAGACAGCTGCAATTTCCAAAGCCTCATCAAAGCCAGGATGAGTTGGACTGGAAAAATCAGCGAGATTATAGCTTTTGTCAAAAGCAGTGCCATGGGCATACAATACAACCGGGCGCGCACCCTGACACACCGCTGCTGTTCCTTGCGGAACCATCAATGCAGCAGAAGCCTGGGTCAGTTCACCGTGTCCACCCAAGGTTGGGTACACCACATGCTCGACACGAACGCCACAGGTTGGCGTACCTGCAAGAGGCAACAGTCCACCAGCCTGTTCCATGGCGGTCAGTTGGGTCTGGCTGAGTTGGGCAGTAAGATTGGCAGTCACATCATCGAAATCAGCCCAAGCCGATCCCAGCATGCAACTCGCCATGAAAGCACACATCAAAGTTGTACGGTTCATGGTGATCGTTCATCCTATTTGAGTTATTTTCTGTTATTTTAAAAGGACACTTGTGCAGTCAGGATAACTGACCTTCGCATGCATCCACCCGGTTCTAAATGAAATCCGGACAGGTCATCCTATGCAAAACGTTTCCAAAGCACAAGAGTGCCAGACCGGTTTTTGGACAGCAATTGCAACAATTATTCTGATGGGTTCAGCAATATACCTGACAAAAAATCAGATTTACCTGCGTCTTTACTCGTCTTTGATTACCGAATAGGTCCTTGACTTTCTGGCCGATAATGACAAGCATGATGGCCTCGATACCCCTCATCACCCACGCCTGTCTTGGGCATGATAGCCTAAGGAACCAACAGGAGTTTTTTATGCCCCCATCCCATCTTGATGTTGTCATCGTCGGCGCCGGTCTTTCGGGTGTTGGTACAGCTGTTCATATCCGCAAGATCTGCCCTGAGCTCAACCTAACCATTCTGGAAGGCAGGACACGACCTGGTGGCACCTGGGATCTGTTCCGCTACCCAGGCATTCGCTCTGATTCAGATATGTACACCCTCGGCTACAGTTTTAAACCATGGACTCATCCCAAGGCCATCGCTGATGGACCCAGTATTCGTGCCTATATTGAAGAAACTATTGTGGAGCAGGGCCTTCAGCCGATGATTCAATATCAGCAGAAGGTTTTGTCTGCTGACTGGGACAGTGCACGTTGCCTATGGCGGCTACGCATACGCAATGGCCAGACCGGCCGGATTCGGCAGGTGAGCTGTCGATTCCTGATTGGCTGCTGCGGCTATTACCGCTACGAACATGGCTACGACCCTGATTTCCCTGAGCAGGAACAATTTCAGGGGCTGCGTATTCATCCTCAACTCTGGCCAGAGGATCTGGATTACAGAGGTAAAAAAGTTGTCGTTATTGGCAGCGGAGCCACAGCTGTAACGCTCGTACCAGCCATGGCCGAACATGCCGAACAAGTCACCATGCTACAAAGATCCCCGACCTATGTCGCGTCTGTACCGGGTGAAGACCGTATGGCCCAATGGCTGATGCGACATTTTCCAGACAGCTGGGTCTACCAAACCATACGTACCCGCAATATCCTGTTCAGCATGGGTATTTACCAGCTTTGTCAGAAAGCACCCCAAACCATGCGGCGACTTTTGTTGCAACGTATTAAGCGACTGTTGCCGAATGCTGACGATATCAGGCATTTCTCCCCTTCCTATAATCCCTGGGATCAACGTCTTTGTGCAGTTCCTGATGGCGATCTCTTCTCGGCACTGCGCTCAGGAAAAGCCCATGTGGTAACCGGCTCGATCCGTCGATTCTACGAACATGGCATTGAACTCCAGTCCGGTGAACAACTGGAAGCGGACATTATTGTTACAGCGACCGGTCTTGATATCCAGATTCTGGGAGGCATTGAACTTAAGGTTGACGGCAAAGCCATCGATCCGAGTGAAAAAATGTACTACAAGGGTGCCATGGTTGAAGATGTACCTAATTTTGCCATGGTTTTTGGCTATACCAATTCTTCCTGGACCCTGAAAGCTGACCTCATCGGCGACTATGTGGCACGATTGATTCATTATATGAACAACAGGCGTTATCTGCAGTGTACGCCGCGCAACCAGGATAAAGCGGTGGGCTCCTTGCCATTTATTCAGATGTCATCCGGATATATCCAGAGAGCGCTCAACCGCATTCCTCGTCAGGGGGATCGGGCACCATGGCGTCTCTATCAAAATTACATCAAGGACTGGTGGCAATTCAAAAAACATGACATTGATGATGGAATTCTCGTTTTTAGTCACCCCGTTCATGTCGATAACGCTGTGGTGTCGTACCGGTCCATTGCCGAAATGCCCGGGTAAAATTGGCGGGATCCTGATAGCCTAACATGGTGGCAATCTGACTGAGGCCAAGACGCCTATCCGCCAAAAGTCGCACTGCGTCCCGCTGACGGGCTTCATCAAGCAATTTTTTGAAGCTGCTGCCTTCAGCCTGCAGATGTCTTCGCAGGCTGCGGCTGCTCATGTGTAAGGAGGCGCTGACCTCCTCCATATCTGGATAACCCTTGCCATGAAAAAGCAAATAGCTGCGTACCGCAGCCAGCACACGTGGCAACTGGTGATGACTCAGAGCATGTTCCTGTTCGCACTGCTGTAGTGCCATCGCTAATGCTGCCGGATGGTGCATGGGCAGCAAGACATCAAGGATTTCGGCAGGAAACCTTAGCTGACCTTGCTTCTGCGAAAATCGGGCAGAAGGAATATATTCAAGAATCCGTGCTGCATGAGGCGGCTCCGGATAATCAAAACTTATCTCTAGACGATCAATAACCCCGGGTGCCAACACCTGAAATCCCCGGTATACACTGCTCAGCGTTGTTTCCATCATGATCTGGTGCTGCATGGCAGGCAAGGGAGCCAGTGGGGCGACCTGAGCCTGATAATAGCCATCCGCCTCCCGGATATCGAGCACCGTACCTCGGGCCACCAACTGCCAGTATTTCTGGCACAGACGCAAGGCATCCCGCAAACTATAGCTGCAGAGCAAGGCCTGCCCAAAACTACCAAAAGCGGTGGGCGGCAAACGCCACCCCATATCGAGACCAAGGCCGTGGTCTCCACCAAGACGAAGCATCGCTTCAACCAGGGCATGAACCTGATAAAGTGCCAGTTCATAGGGCCTCTGGGCATAATCTGCAGGCAATCCAGCCATCCGAAACAACTCGGACACATTGAGTTGACGTTCTCTGGCAATCTGCAGATACGTCAGCGGGATCACAACGGGGACATTCTGCTCCCACCACAACTGTTTCTGTGCCGTCATTTCATGTCCCATTCATTCCATACCCTAAAGCCAAGCACATTTGGCCGGAAATGACAAGCACAATGGCCGTTCAGCCACTCACCACCCTTATGGATCCGGCGCAGAATGTTTTGCAAATGATTGAAGGTACTAATTGATGACGACCGCCTTTATCCCCCCAAGGACGTACTCGGTCCATGATCGCAGCTCAACAGAGTCCATTCAGGTTCGACAACTGCAAGCCATTTATGGCCAGGACATTCCCCGATTCTGGTTTCAGCATAACCCAGTGCTAACCTGTATGCTGATCGGACTTTCGGTATCGTTTCCTGCTGGCGAACGTTACTTTATCGACAGCGTTCGCGCTTTTGAAGATCAGGTCAAGGACCCAGACCTGCGCAAGGCCATCAAGGCATTTGTTGGCCAGGAAGCCAATCATACCCGCGAGCATCGTAAGGCCAATGCATTCTTTGCTTCCTGCGGTTTTTCGGTTGAGGCCATGGAAGCCAAAATTGCTGAACGGATCCGCCTGGTTCAGGCTCAAGGAAGCGCAGAAGAAAATCTGGCGCGTACCGCAGCGCTTGAGCACTTTACCGCCATTATGGCCAAGGCATTTCTTGATCACCCCCAAGAACTGGAATCGATGCATCCGACTATGGCCCGACTCTGGATCTGGCATGCCATTGAAGAACAGGAGCACAAATCAGTTGCTTTTGATGTCTACCAGTCTCAGGTTGGTGACGAAGGTCTGAGGCGAAGAATCATGCTGGAAGTCAGCTTCTTTTTTATCCTGCTGAATACACTACGCACCCTCAATTTGTTGCAAGAAAGCGGTCAATTATTCAATCTGGGTGCCTGGATACGCGGCATGGATCTGCTTTGGGGACGTGTCGGGGTATTTCGCAAGACGATACCGTCCTATCTTGCCTATTTTCGTCGTGGCTTCCACCCAGTTCAAATTCCAGACAGTCCTGCGGAGCGAGCCTTGGCTCAGCTGGGAAAACGCATCTAATCAGCCGCCAAAAGTTGCTTGGCAATCATATGTTCAGCTCGCTGGACAACTTCGGCTGCTTGCATACCTGATGCAGAAAAGCTGGACAAGACCTGAAAACATATCCGCTCTGGTTTCTTGGCACTGGGAGTTCCTGCCTGCCAGGTTCCCTGGATGGCAACCGGAATAATCAGAGCATCTGGAACCTGACGCAACAACACCCCTACACCCCCATCATGAAAAGCAGCCATCTGTCCTGTCCGTGCGCGGGTTCCTTCCGGAAAAATAGCTACGGCTCCACCTTCCTGGCTTAATTGCCGCCCCAACTGGGTCAATGCTTTCATTGCCTGTCGCGGATTATCCCGATCAATTAAGGCAGAACCGCCCTTGCGTAAATGTCTGGACACGCTTGGAATACCTTGGCCCAGTTCAATCTTGGCAACATAGCGCAAACGCATACTGCGAAATATCCAGCCAAGTCCCGACACATCCAGGGCATGCTGATGATTGGCAAGTACCAGGATCGGACGACCATCCGGAAAAGGCTGAAAATCAGGCAACTGTACCGACCACCCCAGCAGTGATGGTAATGCTAGAAGGCTACGGTTAAGCATATCAATGATACGATAGTGCAGGGCGTCATTCTGAAGCAACTGCGCCCCTGATAACAACAGATGAAAAATGGCAAGAAACAGGCTGGATAAAACCAGATAGAGCAAGCATCGTAGCCGACTGGTCCATAAAATCATCATGCCTGCTCCTAGCTTATATTAATATACGATTGTATATTAATATAAGCCATAGAACAACTATCTTTCAGATTCCACAAAAAGCTTTCAGGTTCCACAAAAAGTCATATATTGTTCGGTAAATGAGCGATCCGCCGGCTGCTGCCAACGGATAGCCTCTGCGTCCTCGACATAAGGCTGGGTCAATGCTCGGAACAAACTGAAAAAGGGTTCTGTTTCCCCATGTTCTGCCTGTAACAGCACCTGCTCAACGTGGTGATTGCGGGGAATCCGTGCCGGATTATTCTGCTGCATGGTCGTCACGATGGTTGAGGCCATCCCCGCCTCGGCTCGACATCGCTGACGCCAGCGTTCAAGCCACTGCTCAAGTTCGGCGCACCTGCTGCCGAAAAGCTGGGCATGAGTCATATTGGTCTGATGAAGACTTTCCGCCAAATAACGCCAACCGAGTGTCCAATCGACAGAAGCCTGCTGCAAGAGAAGAAGATAATCTTCAATCAGGCGCTCATCGCCTTCCATCGCTGTTGTTAATCCAAGTTTGGCGCGCATGCACACCTGCCAGGCATCACGATACATCGTTGTCCAGGAAGAGCGCATCTCATACCAAGGCTCCATGGTTGTCCCTGTAGCCACTGCAAGAGCTCTCGCCAGACATCCCATATTCCAGGCCATAACCGCCGGCTGTTGGTCATAGGCATAGCGACCGGACCGGTCGATCGAGCTGAACACACTGGATGGGTCATAGTGTTCAAGAAACGCGCAGGGCCCATAGTCCATGGTCTCACCCATCAGACTGATATTATCGGTATTGAGCACACCATGAATAAAACCAACCGCCATCCACTGCGCCACCCGCATCGCATGTTCCTGCATCATGCGCAGGAAGAGTGCCGGCAGATCATCTGCCTCATCAAACCAGCCACGTCGTTCAGCAACATAACGCATCAGTTTTTGTACTACGGCAGGTCGTGAACGTGCGGCCTGATATTCCAGACTGCCAATGCGCAGCAAACCATGACTAAGGCGCAGCAATATAGCCCCTGGTTCGATCCGATCACGCTGAACCAAATTGCCAGTTGCAACCACAGCCAACGCACGGGTGGTTGGAATTCCTAATCCGTGCATGGCATGACTGATCAGATATTCGCGCAACATCGAACGAACAGTCGCCCGACCATCACCCTGACGTGAACACGGGGTTCTGCCGGAACCTTTTAGCTGAAAATCCCAACGCTGTCCCTGGGCATCCACCCATTCACCCAGAAGCAGGGCACGGCCATCTCCCAAGGAAGGATTGAAGTGACCGAACTGATGGCCTGCATACAGATGTACCATGGCAGTATCAGCCGACAACCGTTGATTTCCAGCACATATCAACAAGGCTTCCGGACTCTGATCCAGACCGAGTTCGTCGGCCAGCGCCTCATGGAATGCCAACCAACGGGGTGCTGGCACCGGTTCGGGTTGCCAGCGCAAACCTGCTTCAGGCACATCCGACAATAATGAACATTCCCATGCCATGGCTGACCACTGCATTCCTTTCACCCTCAATCTAATTCAGGGTCAGCCTTACAAATCCGAGTAAAATTGTCAAGTATGATCGAGTTGTCGCGGCAAGATCATGGTAATCGAAGAACCTTGCCCCCATGTGCTCTGTAAGCTGATCTCGCCGTCCAGATCGTGTGAAACCCAGCGCCTGATCAGATAGAGCCCCAGCCCCGTACCACCTTGGGTCTCCGCCGTTGTATAGAATGGATCAAAGGCGTGCTCAACCTGCTCCGGCCGCATACCTGCACCATCATCAGTGAAGCAAATGACGATCCGATCATCGGGAACCGGGTGCACATCAATGCTGATCGAGCCTGTCGTCCGATCCCGAAACGCATGGTGTCGGGCATTATTGAAAAGATTGGTGAGAATCTGGCCAAGCAGTCCAGGATAACCATACATTTCCAGTGAATCGGGAGTAACCGACAACTGCAGATTCAGGACAATTCCCCTCAAACTTGCCTGAAAAAGCGTCCAATGATCAACCACAAGCTCCTGTATTGAAAACAGGCGCAGTCGCTCGTTGGCCTGATCTGCGGATATGTGCCGAAAAGACTGAAATAACTGACGGGCTCGCCTCAGATTACGCTTCATTAGTTCAAGCCCTTCTCTTACCTCACCCAGACAGGCCAGAAAATCGCTACGACCCAGACGATTCTGCTGTGTGCGTTCCTGAACCATGGACCATTGTTCATCCACATGCTCAAGTGCCAATTGGGTATTGCCCAGCGGAGTACCTAACTCATGGGTCAAAGCCGCTACGCTCAGACGAGTTTGACAAATCTCATGATACACCTGCTGATAATTTCGAAGACGTTCGGGCAAAGACCGGTCCAGCAACGGAACAATCTCTGATTGCTCGGGCAAAAAACGGGATACGACCCATAACAAACGGAGCAGCGGTAGCCAACTCTGCACATACAGCAATACATCCGATTGCGTTTTACGCCTACAAAACAGCGTCAGAACCACACAACCCATGGCATCATGCGTCGATGTATGCAAGGGTATACTGACGCAGCTATCAAGCCCTTGATCCGTCCACTGTTCACATGCCTGTCGACCACACTGCGCCACGGAGGTCTGGTGTAGACAAGCCCGGGTTCGACACATGGAACACGGCAACTCCTCGCCAAGTACAGACCGTGGCTCCATCCCTGCGGGCACACGAATCGTATCCCAATCCGCTTCGCTGGCAATATGGCCTCGAATCAGGACCCGCACACACGACAACCGTTGCTCGATGGCTTCAGACCAATATCCCATAACATCGACAGGCTGTTGAAGCAAAACCATATTGAGCAACATATGACTTAGACTGACATCCTCCGCACTCCACACCTGCGTCGCCATGACCACTCCTTCCTTGCAGGATCTCTTTGATTCAGTGTAGGACTCGAGTACTTAAAATGGAATGATCAAGCTGGAACAATCCCAATTTTAATAGATTCCAGATATTCATCATTTTTTGTTCAAAATACTGTATATTTTATCAGCTCATGCGTAAAACCCTGTCATTTTCGTAGACCCCAATGAGTTCATGGGTTTAGCGAGGATATAGCATGCTGTTGACTATCTGCTTAAAAGCTGCCTATAATAACAGTATTAATGATGTCAAACTGTTCATAACAACAATTTGCACTCATGAGGACACCCCCATGATTCCCAATGCTATGAATCGAGTTCCTGCCTGTATCCGAGACGGCTGTATCAGCATTCAAGCTCTGGATACCGATTATGTCATGAACGAAAATTCGGCTGGTATTCATGAGACCATACCCTTGTATGGCTCACTGGTTCCTGCCGGATTTGCATCACCTGCCGAAGATTACATGGAACGTGAACTGGATGTCCGAGAGTTATTGGTTACCCATCCCCACGCCACCTATTTTTGCCGTATTCGTGGAAACAGCATGCAGGATGCCTGGGTCCGTGATGGGGACATTGCCGTAGTGGATTGCAGCATTCAGGCCCGTTCGGGCCATATTGCCATCTGTGTGGTCGATGGTGCCATGCTGGTTAAACGACTGCGCATGGATAAAAACCGTGTTGAACTATGTCCAGCCAATCCGGACTATCCGGTCATACAGATCAGCTCCGAACAGGAATTCAGGGTCTGGGGTGTAGTGACCTGGACATTGCATCCGCTATCCCACGTATCATGAACACATCATTGATTGGCTTGATCGACCTAAACAACTTTTATGTCAGTTGCGAGCGGGTATTTGATCCAAAGCTTTGGGGACGACCCGTGGTTGTACTGAGTAACAATGATGGTGCCTGCGTAGCACGAAGCCAGGAAGCCAAAGCACTGGGCATTGCCATGGGAGTACCCTGGTTTCAGGTTGCCCCCTTGCAGCACAGCCATGGCCTGATTGCTCTTTCCAGTAACTATGCCCTTTATGGGCGATTAAGCCAGCGAATTGCCGCAATCATTCGCTCTCATGTTCCCCAGCAGGAAATCTATTCCATTGATGAGTCTTTTGTGGACTTGAGTGGCATTGCCGACCCCAACACCCTCGCCACCCAGTTGCGGCAAAAAATCCTAGACTGGACCCATATTCCCTCCTGTATCGGTATCGCGACGACCAAAACACGCGCCAAGCTGGCCAACCATATCGCCAAGACCCATCCTGAATTTCAGGGGGTATTCAATCTTGAGTCCTGTACTCCTCAATGGCAGGAAAATATATTCCGGCATATGGACGTACAAGAAGTCTGGGGTATTGGCAGGCGTATGGCCAAGCGCTTGCAAAACCTGGGTATTCATAGTGTCTTTGATCTGTACAAAGCCAATCCACATGAGCTGCACCATCAAATCGGTGTGGTTCTGGCCCGAACAATCCTGGAACTGCAAGGGAAACCCTGCCTCAATCTGCACACTCAGCCTGTGCCCCAACAACAAATGGTTGTGTCCCGTTCATTTTCGGGTCTGGTAACCCATATCAACGAACTCAAATCTGCTCTGTTGCAACACACCTGCCGGGCTGCTGAAAAGCTGCGGCAACGTGGGTTAGTAACGCCTGCCCTTATTGTTTTTGCACATACGCACCCCTTTCGCACTCAAGATCCACAGTATCATGGACATTGTATGGTACCACTCGTCACGCCAAGCCAGGATACACTGCAACTGGTACAAGCCGCTGTTCAGGGGTTGAAACAAATGTACCGTCCTGGCTATCGCTACAAGAAGGCTGGCGTTATGTTGCCTGATCTGCGTCCATGTCATGAGCAGCAGAGTGACTGGCTAGACCCAGGGACATCCTGCCAGCGACAAAGCCTGATGCAAACCCTGGATCAGATCAATCAGCGCTTTGGTCAGAAAACACTGGTGCCTGCCAGCACACTGAACACTCGTCGGGTCGCGATGAGGCGTGACCGCTGCTCCCCCAACTACATGGGCAAGTGGGATGAAATCTTTTCGGTATCCTGCGATCAGGATTTCTTACGGACATGGTAACCCGTCACTGTTCTCGCAGGCTTTGTGCGCTCGTCTGCCTGAAGAACTGCAGAGCTCTGCAAGAGATGGCTCATGAAAATTCGACCAAACAGGCTGCTGGACACAAAATGATCTGATCGCTAAAGTACGACATTCAACGAGATCACCATCCATATGCCCCTCAAACCCTATTACCAAAATCGCGATATAAGCCTCTATCTGAACGATGCAGCAAGCTGGCTGGAGCAGTTGGAAGCCGAAAGTGTTGATCTGATCATCACGGATCCTGCCTACTCCGGCATGAACCGACATCTGATGCTGGGCAGTGGGCGAATCGTTGGACAATACGATGCCCGAGGCAGTGAACGCTGGTTTGACGAGTTTGAAGACACCCAGAGTAACTATCGAAGACTGCTGGCAGCCTGCCAGCGCGTGCTGCGCAACAACAGTCACCTGTTCATCATGTTTGATGCATTTTCGCTGCTCAGCCTAGGGCCTTTGCTGCGTGAATATTTTGAGGTCAAAAATCTGATAACCTGGGACAAAGCCCATATGGGCATGGGACATTATTTCCGGCGACAGACCGAATTCATTCTGTTTGCCAGCAAAGGCCGAAAGCCTCTGGCACGGAGGGACATTGCCGATATCTGGCGATTTCGACGTATTCATCGAGCCCGGTATCCGACCCAAAAGCCGGTCGAACTGTTTGAGGCCATGATCGCCTCCAGTCGTGCTGTCGATGAGTCCGTCTTTACAGTCTGTGATCCATTTACCGGTTCGGGCAGTTCTGCCATCGCTTCAATCCGGCAAAACTGTCGCTTTATTGGTGCCGATATTGCCGAAAGAGCTCTAGATCTGAGCATTGAGCGTATCGAACACCTGCACACATACGGAACTGACCCTTTACAGCCAACTACAGCGGTAGCTGTAAACCAGAAACGTTTTTGGGAACACCAAACAGATGCATCCTCATGAACTAGAATGATCACTACTTTCACCCATCGACTAAGGTTGAACATCATGATCGATCTGTACTACTGGACCACTCCGAATGGACACAAAATCACCATATTCCTGGAAGAAAGCAACACGCCCTATCGCCTGATTCCGGTACATATTGGCAAGGGGGAACAATTCAACCCCGATTTCTTGAAGATTGCTCCTAACAACCGTATCCCTGCCATCGTCGATAACGCCCCCGCCGATGGTGGAGAAGCCATCAGCCTATTCGAGTCCGGTGCCATTCTTCAGTATCTTGCTGAAAAAACAGGACAGTTTCTTGCAAAAGACTTACGTGGTCGTTGCGAAACCATGCAATGGCTGTTCTGGCAGATGGCAGGACTTGGACCTATGGCTGGACAGAACCATCATTTCAGTCAGTATGCCACCGAAAAAATCCCCTATGCCATCCAGCGCTACGTACAGGAAACCAATCGGCTGTATGGCGTCCTGAACCGTCGTCTGGCCGATCGGGAATTTGTTGCAGGAGACTACTCAATCGCCGACATGGCCTGCTATCCGTGGGTACTTCTTTATGAGCGCCAACAGCAAAACATCAGTGATTTTCCACACCTTGCACGCTGGCTGGAACAGATCAAGGCTCGCCCAGCAGTCCGAAAGGCCTATGAGGTAGCTCGCAGCATCAACCAGGAATCGACGATTACCGAAGATGCGCGCAAAGTACTATTTGGTCAAACTGCAGACGTGCTGAACAAATCAGCATCACGTTAATTCAGGGCGTGGGTCCCATTGTGTATTCTGGCTGACGCACGCCCTCGGATGAGATGCTTGACCAACCAGGATACTGCTTCCAGCAAAAGCGTGGAAATATACTCAGTGACTGCAAACCAAGATGTCGGTAATATCCAACTGCTTCCGGAACAGCAATCAGGAAAAGTATCCGGTAACAAGCATGAGCATGAACAGCCTCAAGGATCCTGCGTCCAATTCCCCGACGCTGAAAAACAGGGTCAACGGCAAGATCTGCAAGATAACAAAACCGTCTACCCCAAAAAATGGCACGTCCAATACCCAGAAGCTCTCCCTCACGACGAGCGGTCACCAAAACATCGGCTCGTTCAAGCAGACTCGAAAGTCGATGCAGATGCTCAACAGGTCTTCGCCCGGCCAGTCCGGAAGTAGTCAGGATATGCCGATACTCTGGCACGGACAAACCGGTCTCCAGCTTGATGGTCATTTCCATCCATACAGCCCGATCTTGTTGACGTACCTGCATCCTAACGAACCGATGTGACGATTCGATGGCGATTAGCCGCCTGGACGCATTATGTGCATGGAGATAGCTGAAAATGGGCAAACAGGAACACAAAGCGTACATCGCGTACAATCATCAGGGGCATGAATCCAAGCTCTTTTGTTACCAAAACCAAGAGGTTGTGTGGAAGAAAGACTTAAAACATGTACTGGACATACTGCCACACAGCGACCACAACCGGTACAGCGATCGGGATTGATCTCAGGCAGGGACCATATGAAGTCTCCCACCGCTAAGCGCCTTGCGACGTTGTAGCGGGGGTTTCCTGGTTCAACGACCAGAGCGCAGAGATGGAATTACCACCACCACGACTTACCTCGGTCTCACCAGGCGTGGGCCGTGTTAC
>JAJZUM010000055.1 GCA_021848605.1 Pseudomonadota bacterium
GCGTCAAGTCATTGCCTTACGCACCTGCATCTTACGTTTCATGCGGAGATTATGAAAGCGTTCGATGTAATCAAAAATATCTGTTCTGGCCTCAGCACGATTTTGATATTGCCTGCGGTACACGCGCTCGCGTTTGAGAAAGCCAAAAAAACCATCCACAGCAGCATTGTCGGCACAGCTGCCAACGGCGCTCATGCTGCACACCAGGTTATGGCCCGTTAGGAATCGTTGATACTCACAACTGGTAAACTGGCATCCACGATCTGAATGTAAAATCACAGCATCCTGCGTTGGTTTTTGCCACAGCGCCATCAACACCGCCTGAATGACCATGTGGCGATCCTGGTTCGCACTCATTGACCAGCCGACAACGCTTCCTGAGTACAGATCAATGACAACACACAAGTACAGCCAACCTTCCTGCGTGCGGACGTAGGTGATATCCGTTGCCCACTTTGTATTGGGTGCAGCCGCTGTAAAATCTCGATCCAGATGGTTCTGGATGCCTTGTGGCCTTTGACCAGGCAAGGCACGCCGTATCCGGCGTTTTTGCGGAATTCCGCGCAGATTCAACAAGCGCATAAGCCGAGCTACCCGATGGCGACCACAGGTTTCACCCTCATAGCGCAAATCCTTCCAGATGCGCGGACTGCCCATGACGCCATCGCTTTGCCCATGTAATGCCTGGATCCGCTCGGACAAACGCTCATTCTCTTGTGAGCGAATACCAGGTCGTCGTCCGCGGCACTCATAGTATCCACTCGGGGAAACCCGAAGGCAGCGACACATCAGACGAACAGGGTAATCATCGCGGCAGCGATCCATAAACTGATACCTTACTTCGTGCTCTTCGCGAAGAACACTGCCGCTTCTTTTAAAAAATCCCGTTCCTTTTTGACCAGTGCCAGCTCCCGTTTGAGCGTGGCCAGCTCTACATCTCTTGGCACACCCTGACCCCGAAATACCTTACTGGGTGATACATGGGCCTGTTCACGGCACCAGCGAGTCAGTAAATCCGGATTAATCCCCAGATCCCGGGCAATCTGCGCGGCAGACTGGTCGCTGGTTTTAACCAGTCGAACCGCATCCTGCTTGTACTCAAGTGAATACTTCTTCCTAGTCGACATAACACACCTCTGTGCCTATTATCAGGCTTTTCGGATGTGTCCGGAATACCGGGGCATAACCCGTTTTACACCTTCGTTAACAGGGGTTTTTCTGGTTGATTCTGCGTCAAACAGTATCCATCAGTAGCAATGGCTGGGGGAGTGAAGAGCAACCAGCGACGGAACTCGCCAAACAGTGATTAAAAACATTATCTATATGTAATAATGACTTAAGCGCACGATTGCGCTAAAAAAATGGATGGGGTAATCCACTCTCGGACGTGCTCGATTCCCATCACCCGTTCCATGAATTGATCCAGAGAACGCCCCGGTTTTTTGACCACCTCTTTTGTATAATTTTCAATGAACAACTGACGTTCTTAACTAGTATTTTGCGAATGTTGGATTCTGAATGCTTAGGAGTCACCGCCCGAGCAGCGCAGCGGCGTCATTCATCTGGGCATGTTCGAATGCCGGCTAGAAGTCATCCAGTTCGTCCTCGCGTAACCCGACTTCCGAGCTGAGTGCGACTTGTCGCCAACCTGAAACAGCGGTATGCACCTCACCGAGCACGGCTAGAGCCTGGGTCTCATCCAGCGCAAAATACGATGCGCGTGCCATAAGCATATGCACGTCGGTGATTGGCCTGTCTTGCTCGTTCAGCCAGGTCTTCGACTCCCTGTCCTTGTCTGGGAAAGGATTGATGTCAAAGGCGGGTGCAAGGCGCCACAAGCCGTGTTTCACGTGCAGGAATCCGTGGTTCTGAAGGTGATCGTCTACATTGGTGATCAGCAGGTTCAAGATCAGGCGGCGCCAAAGTTGACGCACATCCTCAGTGGGCGCGTGACTATGGGAGCGAATGGCGTCAGCGATCTCTGTGTAGCTGCGATCCTCATCGCGTGAAGCCTGCAGCAGTGTTGCGGCGGACTGGTAGGGGATACGGCCGTCGTTGCCGTCACGGTCGAATCGGCGGATGACGGCGACGGGTGTTTCGTTGCCCTTGTCACCCAGCAAAACGATGCGTGCAGCTGCCGCATCAATCCCCGCCTGTGCGGCCAGCTTAAGGGCCAGCACCTCGCCTCGGGTGACGCTGCGGGTATCACCTAGCTCGGAAGCTTACCAATAGCCAGCCAGCCATCTTTGTGGGGTGATGCAGCCTTGTGTGGCTGGTGGCCAGGCAAGAGTTGCAGGTCGGCCGAGATGTTGAAGCATGCAGGATTGTCCAGCCAATCTACGTCATAGGCGAAGGCGCAGTGCTCACGCCGACCCTGCCGTACATAAATGAGTGAACCTACGGGTATGCCAGCTTTGCCGATGCATAACTGAACCTGCCGACGGATCGGGGCGAAAGTCGCCATCAGAGGGCTCCCGAGGTGCCGCCGGGTTTGCTGCGCACGCGCTTTGGCAGCTGTTCGTCCATAAGCGTCAGGCCGATCTCATCGCGAGCAGTGTCTAGTAACTGCTCCAGCATCTGGATTTCGCCAAAGACATGCAGCGCACGGGCGAAGAAGTGGATGGGTACGCGTACGTCACCTTTCTCCATGCGGCGCACGGTAGACAAGGATGCGCCCATGCGTTCAGCCAGTGACGCCTGCGAGATGTGGCGACGCCGGCGTGCTAGTGAAATGTCGCTGCCGAGCTTGAGGATGGCACGTTCGACAGGCTGAGGAATTGGGGATTCCATACTGATGACTCCCAGGGAACTCCTGATATTGATCAGGAATGTATTCATGGCGATTATATCATTTGTCTAAATGGTTTGGAAATAAATGCTCCTATGAGGAAGTTTAAATATTATATGGTTTCTTTTAGGAACGTTAATGTTCATAGATCAGGTTCCCGCATGCGTTTTGGATTCCATGGCTTGAGTGTCATCTCATTCTGAATCAGGTCTTGAATCCGACGAAAGAATGCGGAAAAAGCTTTATTCAGTTGTCGCAAGTTCATTTGCTGGCTGGAGCAGTTCGCTTTGACCAACTCAGGCCAATCGCGCCGAATTTCAGTGAGCGAAACGCACTGGTTGGCATAAGTATTTGGGTTTTAATTTTTTTCCATGAGCTGATACGCTCTTGTAACACGGCATTATAAAGCTGTTGGTGCGACCACAGCGAAACGCCTAACGCATCTGTTTGTCGAGGCGTTAAGTAAAGGAGGTTATTCAACACGTGACAGCATCAAACAATACGTCCAGCAACGGGCCAGACCCGAAAACGAACCGCTGCTAAGCCCCTCACCCAAAAGCGGGTGGAGAGACTCTCATGTCTCTCAGTGGTTCTCGTCAAAAAATCCGGCAGGAATTTCAAAGTGATTTTTGCGCGCAAAATCCCTGAATCTTGCGGCACTTCTTTCAAGATACCGTTTAGCTTGTGCTTCGGGCATGGATTTAATAGCACTACCAGCCTCTTTGGCGCATCCTTGTGTATCTTTGCTATCTACTGGTAACTTATCTTTTTGTAAAGTGTTCAATGCCTGATCGATATCGTTTTGGTTTGCGCCTTCATCAAGGGCGAGAAGATTCCATGTCGTTGTCAGCATGAACAGACCAAATGCTCCTTTAAGCGTTGAGGGGTTGTTGTTCTTTTTATACTGTTCGATGGCATGGTTAAAATCCTGCAGCATGAAATATTCGCACACGGCGCTGCCTTCAATTATTTTTTCCTTTTGTTTTAAGGTGTCGGCAAATGCGTTGTTTGAAGCCATCCAACTGATACTGATAATCGTCAACACAGAGAACATGTTTTTAAGTTTCATTATTGAACACTATTTTTTGTCAAGTTTTTTCGTAATAAATCATTCACTTAAATGAATGTTTATTGTTGAATGATAGCAGAGTGGCAGCGAGATAGGTTGATTTTCCCTTGAAGTACGTTGCTCTACCTCCTGCATCTATGCAGTTGTTATCAGTCAACCTTCATGACCTTGTGGACCAGTGCGCTTTTTCCAGACGCTATCCCTGAAAATAATGGGGTCTACGGAAATGACGGAGTTTTACGCACAAACTGATAAATATCGGCCAGGATTTTCTTGCAAAGTTCATACACCTATTTATAATGCATTCCCTCAATGGTTCCTCCATCGGTTTTCTCGCAACGACAAGCTGTAAACCCCGCCAGGTCCGGAAGGAAGCAACGGTAGCAGTAAGGCGTGTGCCGAGCCAAGGCTGGTGGGGGGGCCTCCAGTCAAATACCTTCTCGTTTATTTCCTCTATTGTCCCCAAAATAATCTTCATTACAAGTTATGACTTTTGGACTGATTGGATACAGGTTGTTATCAACATGTCTGCTGGATTGGCATGTCTTAGAAGTCATGGCTCTAGGAACATGTGTTCCGTATTGAGTCTTGTCAGAATTTGACCTGATGGTAGTCCACTACCGTCCACGCTTTTATGATTCTGTTTATGCTCTAATGTCCCCGAGGGGCGAATCATCTTGATTCATTTCAAGGTGTCAAAAAAACATACATGCCATTTGTCGTTTTTTTGGTGTTTTTGCTAGTTTTGCTTGAAAAGCGGCTAAACTCAAACAGAGAAGTGGTTTCAAAGATACAATTATTTAACATGTTTGACAAAATGACAGTGGACGGGTTGTCGCTGGAACACTTATATTTGTCTTCATGTTCGGTTTGGTTTTCAGCGAATCGATGTGCATAATGAACAAAATTGCGGCTGAACACAGTGCCTGACCCGGTTCGGAAGAGCAGGCAGGACATAACAAAAACGATGAAAAGGGATTTTACCCTGGTGTGTGATTGCAAGGATGCTTGGAGCATTTTTGGGTCATACAGGTTGGCGTGAAGAGGAATCATCATGATGTGGCGAAGCAAGTACCACTTGGCCTTGGGGGGTCTGGTATTTCTGATGTCCGGCCTGATTCAGCCCGGCTGGGCCATGAGCAGCCTTTCTGATCAGCAAATGTCGAATGTAGATGGTGAAGGCATTGCGGTCGTACTTGAAAACATCCGAGCCAATATGGCTCCAACCAGCTACATTGAAGCTGTGGGCTCACCGGATTCAGATCCGACAACCGTAGCCAGTAATGGTGCGACTTTGCTTGGGTGGGGAAATTATCAGTATCTTGGATTGACGTTGTCGGGTACCGGTGCAGGCGAGTATTTCGGTGGCTCTCCATGTACACCTTCTGGTTTGGCGGGTGACTTAAGTTGTCCCATTGGTTCTGGAGCAATAGCTAACCTTGCTGCTTTTGATAATCCTCTGTTGATTCGTGTGCGCTCCTATACGGCGGAAAACATGTCGAACAACAACGTCCCAAATACGGTGGTTGAGGTGTTGGGGCCCACTAATATGGATCCACTGCGCTTGTCATTCTGGACACAGATTACGCAGATGACCAATACGGGTGCCACGGATACGGCGGTGGTTAATAATGGGCTTTTGCAGGGACAATTTGTTTTTGAAGGCAAGTTAGCCACCTATCAGTACTCGCCCTTAGTGGGTGGCACAACCTCATCCAACCCCATGACGGGAATGAGTGTGCGGCTGTTCCAAGTTTCTGACTCAAATGCGTCGGATCCCAATTACCAGGCTATGGGTCTGGCGATGACGACAGCTTTGTCCGGGGATTTGCGCATTAGTCTTAATCAGACCTCAACCAGTCCAAATGCCTTGAATCAGATTCCTGTTTTTGATCCCCAGGCTGGGTTGTTTATCAAGAATGCCTATATGTACCTGCCGATGGGTGGGTTGAACTATCAGGCGATTGTCTTTAATTCATCGGCTGCCAAAGATGGAAACTTTACGATCGAATTGACCTCCATACCCGCGCCTCAAGGCGGTGCGGACTGTACGTATGGTAACGCATCGGCCTGTGCTCAGGCTTATGGGCTCGAAAATGGGGACTCGACAGGGTATCAGACGGCTATGGATGCACGGACGGTGATGACAGGTTCCGGATCGTCTTTTGGTAATAATGTCTCTCAAACCACATCGTACTACCAGACTCACGGATATATTGATTTTGGTTTGTACAATCCACCAAATCCCGCCTGTGCCTCTGGTTCGACCCTGCCTGCATGTAGCGTCGCATCCACGTCGACGACGGCGCCAACCGCGGGTTCGACGACGGACGGGATTTATTTTGCTTCCGGGAATAATTACCAAGACCAGGCTAAGTCATTTTCTTATACCGAAATTGGCTTTAACACAAGTGGGTCCTATAGTGGACTTAATTGTGCTTCAGCCGGTAACAATACCTGCCCAAGCTACAGTAATCAGAACTGTGAGAGTACGTGGTGTGTGGTTTACTCCAGCATGAACTACACCACGGGTGGTGTCCCGACGGGGGGTACGCCACCCGCCAACGTTCTGACCGTGACGCAAGGAACAACCAGTGGGTCAGGCAATACGGTGACCACGACGAACCCCAGTGGCTCAGGATATAACCCTGGAATTATCAATCTTGGCACGGCCCATATGGATGGAATTCTCATCAATCATCTTTCGCTGACAACCTTGGGTGCGGGGCATTGACCATGAATCTGCTTATGATAAACGTTTGGTTTGTACGTTCGCTGCAAGGTTTAGGCATCATGATGCTGTGTGCATTAGTCATGCCTGTCTGGGCTTTGCAGCCCTTGAGCGATGCGGTGCTTTCCGATGCAACCGGTCAGGATGGTATTGCCATGCAGATTGATTTTCATCTCAATACCGGAAATAACGGCCAGCCTTTGTCAACGCTTGGTGTCAATGGCGGGGCAGGTTGTTCTTCTCCCATGCAATCTGGTTCGGTGACCATGGCCGCGGCCCCAAATCCTTGTCGTATCGCCATACAGGCGTCGCGTCCCAATAATCCGAACCTTTGGCTGGTGTTCAAGGATTTGTACGGGTTTCTGAGTATTCCAAATCTTATGATTGATGAACAGAATAATCCGTCGTCGGCGACTCCTTATGCCGATCCGAAACGTTTTGAAGACCAGAATGGGAACTGTTTGATCTCGACCGGCTGTGGTGGTTCACTGGCTCAGGGGTTGCCGACTATGGAGTTGCACTTTCATCCCAATGGTACGGTGGCTGGAGACTGTACGGCGACAGCGACCAGTTGCGATATCAATCTGTTCATGAATGTTGGGCGTATCTCAATGGAGTATGGTGCCACGGGGTACAACAACGATAGTAACGGTAGTTTTATGGGGCTGCGAATTTCTGATCTCTCCGGTGCCTATGCGCCGGCCCGGATGAACTTTGACGGACAGGTGCGTATTTATGGCTTCTAATTCCGATCAGTTTTTGCCTCAGCGGTTCGTCCTTTTGTTTAAGGCAACGTTGAGTCTTATCTTTACTCTTCTGGCCATGGACAGTACGGCGCAGCTACAGGCACTGAATGATAGCGTGCTCTCCAATCAGTCAGGGCAAGGGTTGTTGGAAATCTCGACCATCACGCCAGGTTCCAACGGCATTGCAACTGATCCCAATGCTATTGATAGTGGTCTGACTTTTTACCGGATGGGGATTAACGGCAATCTTAATTTTAACGCCAACATCAATCAGGTCAATCTTGGTTGTGGCGGTGTCAATGACGCGCTGGTGCCAGGTGTTTGTGATATTAGTTTTGATAATGTGTCCTTTATGGGCAATAACGGTAATAACGGAGCTGGAGCCCCTGGCAGCGATTTTACCCTGAAACGTCCGATGATTACCTTGGCGGTGACGGGGGCGGGGTCGACCAATCAACAGCTGGTTGGGGTTAATATCAGCTCACAATCGGCAACGGGCTATTTTAGTGTCGGGCAGGTGTTGAACAGTGGGCAGACGAATCCATACAACGGTGCCACCTGTCAGGGGGGGAATGATCCGAACTGTCAGATTGGGATCAATTCGTTCAGTGGCCGGATTGGTTTGACCATGAATGGGCAAGTGTCGGGCTGTATGCTTTTTTGTACGGGTTGGTTGGGTTTAACGAATTATACTTCCTATATTCAAAATGCACAGACTGTGCAGACAGGGACACGGTTGCAGACATCCTACGTGATGATGCCAGGTACGTCGACAAAAGCCTTGTATGGTTTGTTGACTGTCAACGCCTCGATTGGGTTGACCGAGCCAATGAAATATATCCATGGTATGACATTTAATGGCATTCCGGATTTTGGTTTGTCATTCCAGAAGCAACAGGTTGCCTGGCCCAATTACGACTATACCTCAGCAACCGATGCTTATGCTTATCCTGCTAATACGGGTTGGTGGCTGAATATGCCGCAGAATGTGGCGATCTCCGGTGTCAATGGTAATTATAATCTTGATCTGACCCAAACGGCTGGAGCTCTGTTTGTAACGATTCCACTGTCCAATGTTTCACTGGGCATCAATCCGGCTAAAAACTGCATGGGCAGTGTGAAATTCTGCTGAGGTGCTTATGTATCGTATGTTGAATGCTGCATCTTTCAGTCGAGCTGGAGTGATCTGTTTCGGTATTGGCGTGCTGGTCAATCCCGTTGCATGGTCCATGACGGCGATGGATGATCGGGGTATGGGTGATGTAACAGCGCAGGATGGCATCAGTGTGATTATGAATGCCTCATCGACTATTGGTGGCGCCAATTCCGTTGCAACCTGGAATCCAGATGGGTTGGGAAATGCTGCCAGTGCAGCAATTTTGTTGCAAGGGATACAGTTTGGCTCCATTGGTGCGAATGGCACGGCTGCATCCAGCCCCAATTTTCAGTTTGATACCAACCTTAATGTAGGCACTGACAGCTCTGGTGTCTCAGCAGTCAACATCAATCTTTCCTGGACGCGTATGCGCGAACTAATCCCCGGGATTTACATGGCCAATGGCGCCACGGGGACTTTTCTGCAAAGCCAGTACAGTTTGGGTAGTGTGGCGTTGGACAGTAATGGAACACTAAGCCTCAGTAACACGGGAACAGGTTTGCTTGCGGGTGGTGGTGTGAGTAGCAATGGCGGGACTCCTGTATTTACCAATGTGGCCGGCCGGCAACTTGAGCTGACCTTGGGTACTCCGCAGTTTAATGTGAGCAATCCGGGTCCGAGTGCGCAGTTATATTACCGTCAGGGTGGTCCTGGAAGTCCGGAACTGGTTCTGGACAAACTTTACTTGCAGACTGGGTTTCCTGCTTCAACTGGTGGTGTTATTGGTGCCTGTAGTTCCTCGGCATCATGTGGTTCCTTTGCACCAGGATCACAGGGGCTTTATGTGGGAGCACCTGTCCTCAATTTCAATTTTAACTTTGAGCTTAATTACATTTCTAATCCACCTGCAGGGTCTTCGTTTACGACGGTTGGTATGGCACCTTATACCCAAGGCCTTGCCTATTGGGGCTGGCAAGGTGACTTCAACAATGCTGAATTGCTGATGGCCGGTGGCGGTATGTGGCCGGGACAAACTTCGTACCAGCCCGATACACCCTCTGGACGTAACCAAGGTATGAACTTTGCTTTTCATGCCAACTACGCGCCTGATTTTAGTTGGCTGGTTGGACAAGCGAATGGTTCAGCGGTATTGGAGTTTGGTAATTGGGTAACGTTACCGGGTGCGACCTTCTCGTTGAATGCACCGAATGTGACCCTGGATGTTGTGAATCCCTCTCAAGGGCCTGGTGGCTTGTGTTGGGGGAATACGGTTTATGGAACTGATGCGGGTGCTTGTCAGACTAATTTCAAACGGGTTTATGATGGTCTTTCGATCACTCCTCAATATTTGAATGTTACGCCAGGGCTCGGTTCAGCTCAGGCCACCGGTATGGGTATTGCTATCCGTAATCTTTCCTTACAGGCCTATGCTCAGAGTGTGGTTTTGTTGGATGACGTGAATAATACTGGATCGTATTCAGGAAATGTCAGTGTCACCAATGCCATAACGGGTCAGGTCAATAGTGTTCCAAAGACACGCAACCAGCCTTGGGATTTGATTTATACCTTGGGTGCTCTGGATGGCAATATCTATTTATATCCAGGTCAGTATAATTATGGCGCTTCGTCTCCGTCCGGAAATGGGTTGACCATGGATGTTTTGCTGATGTCCCAGTCAACAGCAAATAACAGCAATAAGCTTTTGGGTAATACCAACTTTATGATTGGAGATCCGACGTCAGGTTATGGGATTGGCTTATTGCAGGCCAATCTTTTAATTGGTGCCCATGAGATGAATCTGTTGATGGAATCTGATGGCATTCATTTAAGTACGCCGGATATGCGCGTTGAGGTCAATGGACGTCTTGGTGGTGGACAGATCCCTAACATGACCTCGGTAATTAATATTGGCAATATTGATATCAATCTTGAAGGCGGTATCAATTTGGTCCTTACGGGTGAAAGCACCATGACTAAGAGCCAGGATACAGCGACCAATAATCAGTACGCTCTTTATGTCCCAGGGACCTCGCCCTTGAATAAAGTTGGCTCGACCGTGGATCAGTACACGTATACCAATCCTTATTCAACCAGTAGTTCTCCCTATTTGTATCTGGGGTTTTCAGGAACCATGAACCTGGGTAGTTCTACAACATTTGGCAAAGGGTGTTCAGATCCTTCGGTTATGGGTGTTGGATGCTCGGATAGTTATATTTCTCTGGGTGAACCATCTCAGCCAGGTGTTGATGTCCGATTCGCTGATCTGCAAGGGGCTTTGCGTATCCTGAATGGTCGCCTGTTTCTGTCTTCTGCTGGAGATCCCGTGATGAGTGGTCCCAATAATTTACCAGGTCTACAGATTGCAGCTGATGTTCAGGTGGGTAGTACGGCAGGTGGAGCTCCGCTTGCAACGAATGTTATGTTGGGTCAGCTCAATTCATCAGGAAGTTTCAGCGGTTATAGTGCGCTTGGTACTATAGTTATGCCTTCGGGTCAGATGTATAGTTCGGTGATTCTACGTCCAGAACACTGATCGTGTTTTTTGCCTTCCGCACCCTATGGGGTGCGGATACCTCATGATGTCCAAACAAATCCTGATTTAAGGCACTGCCAGTGATTCTGAATAATTTTTAAGGAATGACTTGGTCTGATGCCGGAAAAAGTGCATCATAAGCGCTATTGCTTGAAGACGATGCTGTGGAGAATTCGCGTGCAGGGAGCCTTGATTCGCAAGATGGTGAGGTTGCTGGGCGTCTTTTTTATTGTTCTGGCAATCTTAAACTCCTGTCTGTTTTGGCTAGTGCCTGATCTGATTCGTCAACAGATTCAGCTCTGGAACCAACAACATCCAAAGTCCATGATTCAAGTTTCCAGCGTGCACTGGCGTTCGTGGCCTTGGCGTTTAGAGTTGGACGGCGTGCGTGCTTTTGATGGTTCGAAGCCTTGGCTTCAACTACGTCAGGCAGTGGTTGGAGTGCGTCCTTTTTCCCTTTTGCATCGGCACATTCATGTCAGTCTGCTTCGACTGGTTGATGGTTCGGTTGATCTTGACCATCAGCCTCAGGGATGGAATGTGCAACGCATCTTAGCACTGCAATCACCACCCGGGCATAGCGCTGCTCATAAATCATCGGGCTGGGGCTGGTCGATCGGTTATGCCGATATTCGTGATGTGGGTATGCAGGTGCAGTATCCTGAAATTGGCTGGACAAAACCTTTTCATTTCGTTGTTCATCATGTTCAATTGACCGATCTCGAGTCTTCAGGTTCAGATGCAGCGCCTCTTGAGTTGCATCTACAAAACCTTAATCAGGATGATAACTCCGGAAGCCTTTATGGCAGGGTGCGCATTCAGTTGCAGCCACTCGATTTTGGTGTCGACGTCGTACTTGCACATGTTGAACTTGCCGATATTCAACCTCTGCTGCAGAAAATGCCTATTAAAATTGAATCGGGTGTACTGAACCATCTGCATGTGGTGGCACGTTTGCAACAGCAAAATCAACTTTGGAAGGTATCACTGCCTGATCTGGGATTGGATCTGCACGGTCTCAGGGTATTGGGAACAACAAAGAATAGGGATCAGCCCGCACCGCACACCCCAATTATCCTTTGATGACCTTCAAGTGAAACACCTGCAAGTTGATCCAGATCGACATCTTTTGGCACTCGATGGAGTGTTTTCACGTAAATTGTCGATCCATGCTCATCAAAGCGGTACTGCTTCGGTTGATGTACTTGATCTTGTTCATGGTTTGATGCCGCCTTCGCCTTCTGGTCAGCCAGCCTGGGGTGTACAGCTTAAGCATGTAGACCTACGCGATGCCAGCCTTTTTTTATCGACGCATCAAGATCCTGAGGCTCATGTGCTCAATATTGAACACATGAATATTGATGTGCCCAGTCTGGATACACGCAATAAGAATGCTGGTTGGCCAGTCCATGTGTCTTTTCAGGGTGGACTAGGTCGTTGGCAGATTTCAGGTTCGATCAATCCACAGCATCTGCTGCTCGACTGGCAAAGTAATGACGGGTCACTTGATCGGCTGAATCCATGGTTGCCCGCAGGTATGAACGGTCTTCAGGGTCGGTTTTCTTCTCAGGGTCAACTGAAGGGTAATATTCTGGCAGAAGATGCCAGTGTGCATGTTGAACCGCTTGTGCACAATATGCACTTGAGTGCCCAAGGAGGACAACTTGTCATTCAGCAAGTCAGTGCGCATCTGGATTGGAATCAGTCGGGGCAGGAGCTATGGGGGGAGGCCCAGCTTAAGGGGCTGTCACTTGCCCAAAATCAGCGACAGCTCAGTTTGAACGATCTTGTCATCAACGGGCTACACCATAAAGGAGTCAAACCCGATCTGAGTGTTGATGCCATCCATGCTACGGAAGTACATGGCAGTCAGCCTGGATTTTCCTCTACACTGGCTGATTTTAAATCGAGAAAGATTCAATGGAACGATCACATTCTGAGTGTCGAGTCCATAAATCTGGATCATGGCTTGGCATCTTGGTCGACGGATGTGCCGAATCGATTCAGGTTCGGCACATTGCAGTTACTGAATAGCGAAGTTGATCTTGCCACGAGTACTGCTAAGACAGGTTTGAAGGTTGCTGGCCTAAACTGGCATGGCCATCGTCACTGGTTCAGGGATGGAGCCATTGCCGAACCGGCCGTGTTTCTGAATTGGCAGCAGCATCAGCTTCGGGCTGGAGATCTTTCGGTGCTTTTTTCAAGCATGTATCTGGCATTGGATGCCAAGGCTAAGCCGCAGTTTCTGGATGATTTGCCCCATGTACCCGCTGCACCACAAGTTGTCACAAAATCAGCGTCACAATCAACCGCTAAATCCTGGCATATTCGTGTCCAGAGTGTGCGTACCCAAATTGCTCATGTACGATTCGAAGACAGGTCACTGCTCAGTCATCCTGTTCAGTTGGGGGTTGTGCGCCTGCATACATCGGTCATCGACAGTCAACGTGGTAGCCGCTCGGTCCATGCGGTTGTCCATCTTGCTGATGGTGGACGGGTCGCGTGGCGTGGCTCGGTTGGTATGCGACCGATTGCTTTGAATGGATTGCTTCATGTCAACGCAATTCCCCTGCATATATTCCAGCCCTTGCTGGATACCCAGACTGATCTGGTGGCCGCTCAAGGTCATTTGAATATCCAGGGTATGTTGGGTTTTGATGCATCAGGTTTGTCGTTTCAAGGAGGCTTTCATGTTGACGATGCCTCATTAGAAAACAGAGCTGGTTTACCCATGTTGTCATGGTCCGAAGTTCATGAACCACTGGTTTCTTTGCAGGGCAAAAAGATCACGTTAGGTACCTTGTTGATTGATCATCCCTATGCGCTGGTGCGTATCAATCCGGATAAAACCCTGAACTGGAACCAAATGATTCACCCAGGGCCTTTACCAAGCCAGTCGCATGCTTCGGTTGCTGCAGTATCGACCACTTCCAACAATATGGTTGTACCTGTGCGTTTGCAAGGTGTTCAGCTGGTTGAGTCTGCTATTGACTTTACCGATGCCTCTTTGCCGTCCCCGTTCCATGTGCTTTTGCATCATCTTGATGGGCAGCTGGGTGAGCTGAATAGTCAGCTCCCGGATCAGTGGAGTGCGTTGCACCTGCAAGGGCGGGTGAATCAGTTTGGCAAGGTCCAGATGGATGGCAAGATTCAGCCGATGAGGACGTCTCCCAAGGCTGATGTGCGTATGAGCTTACGCGATCTGGAAATGCCAACTTTAAATCCTTATGCCATGGCGCTTGCTGGGTATCGAATCGATCAAGGGATGCTCAATTTACAGCTGCAATATACCCTTGATCAGGGGCGGGTCGATGGTAAAAATCATTTCCGGATTGATCAACTGCAACTGGGCCCCCGAATCGGAGGAGCCAATGCTCCTGATCTACCCTTGAAATTGGCAGTAGATGTTCTGCGTAACAGCGATGGTGTGATCGATCTGGATGTGCCCGTCTATGGTAATCTCAATGATCCTGATTTTAGTTTGCGTCAGGTGGTTATGGATGCCATCGGAAGTTCATT
>JAJZUM010000056.1 GCA_021848605.1 Pseudomonadota bacterium
GCAAAAATCAAGATCTTCACTGTCAAGGAAATTATAGGTAGACCGTCTCGGGCATGCAAGAAACCTCAGCATGCGAGACTTAGCAGAATTTCACGCTCAGCGGATGTTTAATGATTTTTTTCTTAATTAGGTTTATGATTATGATGTGGTTTGTGTCGTCCCAAGGATATCTTCTTCAGGGAAGTTGTACGCCTCCAACCACACTCATGAGGTGTTGACCATGAAAATCGTACCGTTATGCCCCATACTTATTCTGTGTGCCAGTGTCCCAGCTTGGGCAGGCATTCAGGAAATTGCCCCTAAAGATCTGACTGATGCCTACATTCAGGGTATCTCTATTCAGCATGTCAATAAAAAAGTACCCTGCGCCGGCAAGAAAAGTGGTGTATCTGAGTGTAATGTCAAGGAAAATCTGGTGTTAACCGATACGGGTCAGTCCGCATCACCGTCGTCAGCTGCTGCAACTGGGACCGCCAATCTTGCTGCAACTCAAGCTGCGGTGAGTGTACTGAATAATGGCAGTGCGACAGCTGCAGTCGATCAGGCACAACGCAGCCTTTCTACCAACGGTGCAGCCCTAAGTCAATCCGGTTCTCAGGTGAATATTCAGTTATTTACACCCATGCCGATTTCCACAACGGCCAACTCAACTAACGTGGATATCAGCACCAATCATGGTGGGGCTGTTCTGCAATTCAATGTGCCCCAGCGCTAAGCGCCGGGGCCTCATACCCAGGGTCAGGCAAGCAACTGAGCAAGCAGCCGATTGAGCTGGCCAACAAATTCACTGGGGTCCTTGAGCTGGACTCCTTCGGCCAGTGCAGCTTGACCATACAGTACCGTAGCAAGTGCCTTGAACCGGTCTTCATCAGCCTCTTCTTCCATACGTTGAATCAGGGCATGTTCCATGTTCAACTCCATACGGGGCTTGCTTGGAGGCAGTTTCTGACCAGCAGCTTCGAGCATCTGGCGTGTTGCCAACCCAATATCACCCTCAGGAACAACAAGGCAGGCAGGCGAGTCGACCAGTCTTGAGGACACTTTGACTTCCGTGATTTGATCTGCCAAAGCCGTCTTGATTCGGTCAAGCAGGCTACGGTGTTCCTTTTCCTGGGCTTCAATCTGTTTTTTCTGCTCTTCCTGCTGTCCGGCGTCGTCCAGTTGCAGATCACCTTTGGCAATATGAACAAAGGATTTACCCTTGTATTCATGCAACCAGGACATCATCCATTCATCAATCCGGTCGGTCATCACCAGTACCTGAATGTCCTTTTTGCGGAAGATTTCCATATGCGGACTCTGTTTGCCCGCATTAAAACTTTCAGCCGTGACATAATAAATAGCTTTCTGGTCAGCAGGCATGGCCTCTATATAAGCATCCAGACTGGTTATCTGCGTATCATCAGCCTGCTTGCTGGTCGCAAAACGGAACAGACTGGCCAGTTTTTCCTGATTATTGTGGTCTTCAACCACACCTTCCTTGAGTACAGTACCAAAGGTATTCCAGAAGTTCTGGTACTGCTCAGGCTGTGATTCAGCCAGTTTGGCAAGCATGTCAAGAACACGTTTGGTCAGGGTTGAGCGGATCGTCTCAATGGATGGATTCGACTGCAAAAGTTCACGTGAAACATTCAGGGGCAGATCATTGGAATCAATCACACCCTTGATGAATCGAAGATACAACGGCAGAAACTGTTCGGCCTGATCCATGATAAATACGCGTTGCACATAAAGCTTAAGACCCTTGGGTGCCTCACGATTGTAAAGATCAAAGGGTGCACGCGTGGGCACGTAGAGCAAGGATGTATATTCAAGCTTGCCTTCAACCTTGTTATGACTCCAGGTCAGTGGATCACTAAAATCGTGGGAAATGTGCTTGTAGAAAGCCTTGTATTCGTCATCACTGACTTCAGATCGTGGTCGAGTCCACAGTGCAGATGCCTGATTGATGGCTTCCCATTCAGGGGCTTCAGTCTTTTTATCTTCTTCACCTTCCTTGGCCGCACCCTGCTCCTTTTGCATGTACACGGGAACACCTATATGTTCGGCATACTTGTGAATAATATTGCGCAACTTCCAGGCATCAGCATATTCATGACTGTCATCACGAAGATGAAGAATGATTTCCGTACCCCGTTCAGACCGATTTAAATCACCAACCTCGAAATGACCCTCACCCGTTGAACACCAATAGACGCCCTGGTCATGACCGAGGCCAGCACGACGGGTTCGCACTTCAACTTTGCGTGCTACCACAAAAGATGAATAAAACCCAACACCAAACTGACCAATCAAACCAGCATCTTTTTGCTGTTCCTCACTCATTTGTCTGAGAAATTCAGCCGTTCCAGAGTGGGCGATTGTTCCAAGGTTGGTAACTACTTCTTCCTTGGACATACCAATGCCATTGTCCCGAATGGTAACGGTGTGCGTATCTTTATTGAACTCAATCCAAATGGCCAGGTCCGGCGACTCAGCCAAATATTCCGGATGGGAAAGCGATTCAAACCGAAGCTTATCGGCAGCATCGGCAGCATTGGAAACCAGCTCACGCAAAAAGATTTCCTTGTTGCTGTACAGCGAGTGGATCATCAGATGCAGCAGTTTGGATACCTCTGTCTGAAACCCTCGTGTTTCCGTAGCTGGTGCGTCACTCATATCTAGTTCTCCGAATGTTTGAAGTGATCTTTTGACCCCTGAAAACTGGGGGTGATTCCTTTTTTTTCAAGAGCAAAACGCTGACATCAAACGGTAATGGCCAAGCAAAAGTCATCGACATTGTGTAAAATGATCACTTATACCTATGTCCCCAGGATAATTTTGAATGTTACCAACCTTGAATATCGCTTTGCGCGCAGTTCGTGCGGCTGGCGAGATCATCATGCGCTCCTATGAACGGCAAGACAGTTTTACCATCACTCAAAAGGGCGCTCATGATTTTGTAACGGAAATTGATCAAAAAGTTGAACATACCCTATTCAAACAACTCCGTCAGACCTATCCGGACCACGCTTTTCTGGGTGAAGAGAGCGGTGCAACACCAACAGAAAGTGATTATTTATGGATCCTTGATCCTTTGGATGGAACCACGAATTTCATTCATGGTTTTCCACAATTTGCCATCAGTCTTGCTCTGCGGGTAAAAGGTGTAACCGAGCTGGCTATTGTCTACGATCCGCTCGCCCGGGAAGAATTTACGGCAGTTCGAGGTCGTGGTGCCAAATTAAACAGTCGCCGTTTGCGCGTAAGCCAGCAACCCGGGATTCGTGACTCGCTAATTGGAACAGGCTTTCCTTTTCGGCCTGAACAAATGTCACAGATGGAGACTTATTTGAAGGTATTCAGGGAAGTGGCGCGACAAAGCGCCGGAATCCGTCGTGCTGGAGCCGCCGCTCTGGACCTTGCCTATGTTGCTGCGGGTCGGCTTGACGGTTTCTGGGAGTCAGGTTTATCCATTTGGGATATTGCTGCTGGTGACTTGCTTATTCGTGAAGCCGGTGGTCTGGTTACCGATCATCTTGGTGGTCATGACTACTTGGACAAGGGTAATATCGTTGCAGGCAACCCGAAAATGGTCAAATCGATACTCAATCTGATCATGGATTCAGGCAGTTCTGCAACGCCACAAAGCTAAGGCCATTAAGACTCTGCTGTGGTACTTTTTAGAGCATCAAAATACAGGGTAACCTGATTGCGCCCATGCTCCTTAGAGTGGTAAAGCGAACGATCGGCGCGTTCAATCCACTCTTTGGTATCCGTCACATCGTTACTTAATGGCGCTACGCCCAGACTGATGGTGTAGCGGATTTCCAGTCCCTCGTGCAATACCAGCTTTTTTTCTATGTCGGCACGAAGTCGATCAGCAAAGATAACAGCGCCATCAGCATCAGCCCCAACCAGAATGGCGCCAAATTCTTCGCCACCATAACGACCACCAATATCCGTCTCACGCAACTGTTGACGTAACGCTGAGGCGGTGATTCGAATCACTTCATCACCCGCCTGATGTCCATAGGTATCATTGACCCGTTTGAAATGATCGATATCAAACATGACCAAGGCACAAGGGGTCTGTTGGGAACGTTGCCAGCGTTTAAACTCACGCACCAGACACTCTTCCCAATAACCGCGATTATAAAGCTGCGTCAACCGGTCTGTACGACTAAGACGTTCCAGTTCCTGATTGGCACTAACCAGTGCCTTTCGATTAACGGCAACATCCGTTACATCATAAACCATAACGCCAATATGATTAACTTCACCATGTACCGAAGTCAGGGGAATAATGCTGACATTTTGAAACATGAAATCAGATCGCCCGGTAATGGGGCGATAGTTAGCAAAACGAAAAAGAAAAGGACGATGTTCCCAATTGGTATAGACTTGGGTGTTCAACATAAAGACTGAACGGGTCTTCTGCCGAAACCACTGTTCCTGAATTTCAGGGAAAAGTTCAAAGAGCGAATGACCCTGAACCGTTCGAGCCTGTTTACCACTGTGATTTTCCATAAACGAATTCCACAGACAAACTCGATAATCCTTGTCAAGTACCAGCAGACCGACATCAATGGTCTGCAACAACCCCATCATCCAATGAAATTCCTGGAGATCAATACTGGTCTCGCTCATACTTGCTCCACGACATAACCAACTTTCTTTTGCAATACGGGCAAGGAATCTTCAGTAAACAACAACAGAAGATCACAGCGAATTTTATGCCCTTCAATAACATAACTAATTTCAATGGCCAAAGTACGTTGCCATCGATGTGCATTGTTGTGCACCAGATCACTAAAATCGAGATGACGACCAAGAATAACCGGATGACTGCTGCTAAAGGCAACATCAAGCTGTTCAGCCAGACCTTTGGAAAAAGCACCAATAAGAATACTGGCTATATCCATGACCATTTCAGATTCAAGGGTAGGATTCAAAGCGTCCTGATAACCCAGAAGACGGGCAAGATCCTGGTATGAGGAATCATACATGATCAACAACCCCTCACCACGCATACCCTCGCCAATCAAGCCCTGACAAACAGCCGAAAAGGTCTCTTGCCGGGCAGCCAGATCAAGGGCCATCTGGAGTTCACTAACCTCCAGCTGATTTACTTTGGGGATTGGTAATTGAATAAAAACCTTTAGAAGCTGAGCAAGCAGGTCAGCAGCACGACCCATCGCCACGTTACTGATTTCTCGCAAGGCATCAAATCCCTTTGGGGTCGTTGCCTGAACATCATAGACCAAAGGTTCGGTCCATTCCCCACGCTGGCTGAATAATCCAAACTGTTCCTGAATCTGTTGCAATCGCTCCAGCGAAACTGGCTTTTTGATGAAATCATAAGCACCAAGAGAACGGGTGCGCTGTACGGCTTCAGGCTGAATATCTCCGGAAACGACGATGACAATGACCGGTAAATCACAGCGCTTAATCTCCTCAAGCGTTTCATAACCATCCTTGACGGGCATATTCAAGTCAAGGAACATCACATCAACGCCACCCGTTTGAATTTTTTCCAGAGCCTCTGCACCATTACCGGCAAAATCAATGGTTACATCCCAATCTTCAGGCAGTGACCTGCTCAACTGCTTGCGGGCCATGGCCGAATCATCGCAGATTAAAACATGACAGCTCATGGAGCATCCTCAAATCCAATTAATATCAACCTACAGTTAAGACGAAATTTGGCAAACACTCCATTCAAAAGTGACGATAATGAAAGAAAACTGCAACAAGCAAAGCGGCAAGCAATACCGCCAGACCGAGCCATCGTTGCCAGGTTCGCTCTTCGGCATAGGGATCGGTCAAAGAACGCTCTGCCGCATCGGGCAACGTTGCCAACTGGGTCAGTGCAGTTCCGAAAACAATATTGATACGGGCTCGGGAGTTAATTGCCCAACCATTACCTTCCAGAATTGGCCCAAGATTTCGAGCATGCAACTTAAACCATGCCAAAAGCATGCTCGGTCCAGAAACCAGTGCAACAACGCCAACAGGAACCAGTGGAACCTGCCACCAGTGCAAAGCCAGGATACCCGACATGAGCGAAGCAAGCGCGCTCCCCAATGCGCCTAAAGCAAGGCCAATTGCGGCAAAGATTCCAGCAAATTTACCCACATCAAAGGCCGTCGGTGTGACAGGTTGATGATTGGATGTCAGTGTATGATCAATCCCCGATGCCGCCGCCTTTTCAATGCCCTGCTCCTTGCTTTTCGCCATTTTTTGAATCTGATCGCCAAGCATGGCCGCCATTTTACGGTAGGGCGTCCAGAATGCCTCCCGAACACTGATGGGATTTTCAATTAATTTGGTGACTTTGGCATCCCAATCTCGACCCTCACGATCAAAGAAAAGGGCATGACGTCCAACCATGATCGCACCAGCTTCACCCGCTGTTACGGCCGCAACAATGGCCTTATCTTTTTCGCCAGCCCGACTTAAAAGGCAGTACACCAGATACGTTCGACTTAAACCAGCAATGCTACTGTGTTGAGCCACGTCATCCACTTCGACACACAAATCACAACTACGCTGATCAAGATAAAGCCGCCCGGCCTGAAAAACAGCCAGATTGCGTCGGCTGTAAAAATCGCGAAGAGTCACGAAATTATTAAGAAACGGGACCAAATAGCGCTGGAAATGCAGCAGCCGATCAACGTCCATGATCGCATCCGCCTCAGCCTTGACGGAACAATCACATTCAATCAAATCAAGGATGCGCTGTTCCATGTTAGCTTCCACCCAGGCTTGTAAGACTTCGAGATCACAGGCAGGCTTCCACTCAGGCTCCAGCGATTTCCAAGAAGAAAAAACCTGCATGATCTCCCTAAGTCTGCGCCAGCCTTCAAGGGTTAAATATTCAATCGGCCCCAGTACGGGTTGAATCAGCATGTGAACAAGCGTATCAAGGGCAGACTGCCAGGCGGGATGAATCCTGGCGCCCAGTTGCAAAACCGGTTCCGGTCCGGGTTGAGCTAGAGGTACATCCGCCGCATCAACGGCATCCAGCACCATGGCTCCGGATGCCAGCACCGCCATCCGCTCCCGAATCGGATTAAGGTATTCAGTGACCGATGCATCAAAATTGATCAACTGACAACGTGCAAAAAAATCATCTATTTTGGCGGCAATGGCATCAAAAGCCGACCATGCCTGATCCAGATCAAGTCCGGCAATTCTAGGGCGGCTAGACTGCCACGCCAGAAAATTCCGACATCCTTCGAAGAAAGCCTGCGTAATCACAGCATCAATTCCGGGCTCGCCACTGCGATCAGGAATCGTTTGCCCTTGGGCAATCATCACATCCATAGCCTGACGCATATCTGGGTCTGTGCATAGAGCAACAGGCACAACACCATCGCCGTTGGGATGATCAGGAGGAAAGAGCCGAGCCCGATCCTGTATATGCTCAAGCGTTAACGCCTCCGATTCATCCAGTTTAAGCATCATGCGAAGTTCCTGAGCAGACTTCGCCAGTCGTTGTCCAACTTCCGTATCCTGCCTTAAATCACTGATCCTTAATGACATGCCACCAAACACTAACTGGGGATCAGCAAGGCTATCCAGAACGAATCGAACCGAAGCCAGAACCTCGGGAAGTCGAATCCGGCCATCTCCATCCTGATCCAGATAGCTGAGTGTTTGTTGGTCCAGACGTAAGCCGCGGGTTGGGCAAGCCAGTGCAGCCCAAAGTTTGGGATCAAGATCGGCAAGAAAACGCAGATCATCGGCTTGTTCAATACAAACCTGATCAAAACCTCCAGAACGCCAGAACTTCCAGACATGTGGTTTGGTTAACATTAAAACTACTCCGGGGGTCTTTTCTGATGGGAGGATTCAAGCATATAACGCAACCGAAACTCCACGGGTTGGCGCAGATGAACAGCTTCATTGGCCAGATGATGGCTGGCATGCTCGACAAACAGGATTCGTGCCGCAGGGAAATGCCGATGCAAAAAGACCAAATTGTAGGTCCAGTCCACCGTCTGGTCTCGACCACCCTGTACAATCTGTATTCGGCGTAAACACTTTTTCGGGGAATTGCGCCAACGATGCTCCCAGTCCAGCATAGCCCGCACCCAGGCCATACTCATCTGTCGAGGCTGCAGTGGATCCCGGTAATGGGTAAACTGGATAAATTCCGAGTCGGCACTATTAACCCGAAACGTGCGTGGTGTGGCATTCACCCATGACCCAAACGCTCGGTAGGACCACTGCACCTGACGGAATGAAGCCGGACGGACCAATGGCGCCAGCAACATAATTTCCTTAAGTGGACTGTCTGGATGTTCAAGCAGATGTGACCAGAGAATTCCACCACCGGTGCTTTGCCCTAACCCATGCCATGGCACCGGCATCTGCAGTCGGGCGAGATGATCATACAAGCCAAGAAGAATCCGCTGATAATCAGCAAAGTCATCAATACGGCCCCGTTCTCCACTGCTTAAGCCATGCCCAGGCAAGTCCACGCCAACCACGCAATAGCCCAAATCCAGTGCCAGTTGAACCATTGGGCGATAAATCGCCATATGGTCAAAAAGACCATGGCAAAGAATGAGTGTTCCCAAAGGCTCGATCCTGTCAGGCATCCAGACGTGGAGCACCAAACGCCATGACTGATGATGCCAATAGGCAAGTCGCCCGGTACCAGCAATAGAATCAAGCTGGTAATATGAAAAAAAATCACCAACTTCTGTACTCGGCGAGCACTCCAGAAATCCAGACTGAACAGGAGGCAGCGTCATCTTTAGCCATTTGTTCAGCAACTCATTCAAAACGCTCATCCTTGCACCACCCTGCCCCTCATTTCATGATGAAGTGTACCTTTTTGATTGAAAAACGACCACAACTCTATCATGCACATGGGTTGGTGTTAAATCTGTTCTGACAAAATCTTGCTAAGCTGGCCGATGTCACTTAGTCTGAATTATGATCAAACCACCTAATGGGCTTTCTATGACTGAGCATGGAACCCGGCCACTTGTACCCATGTTGCTCGAAGGAGTTTTTGCACCGGGACGTGGTGCATCTTTTCGTCTCACTGACCCGGTTTCTGGCGCAGCGCGCTGGGATGTTCCTCATGCCACCATCAGTGAGCTTGATCTTGCCGTAGCGTCGGCGCACAACGCTTGGCTGGCATGGTCAAAACGCCCTTGGCGCGAACGGCAGCTTGTTATGTGCAATGTGCTGCATCTGATACGCCAAAAATCAGAATCGCTGGTGCAAACACTCGCAACAGAAACCGGAAGAACACTGCAAGACTGCCGGACTGAGGTTCAAACAGGCATGGATCACCTTCTCAGTGCAATCAACCCGGTGAACCCTGGCATGACTGCCCAGGGAGGCAAAATTCATACTCATTCTCTTGGCGTCTGCCTGATTGTAACTCCGGTCTGCTTTCCGGTTTTATTTGCGCTCGCCACATTTCCTCTTGCACTGGTCAGCGGAAATACCTGTATCATCAAACCTTCAGAGTTTACGCCAGTCAGTATCGTCAAGCTCGGTGAAATGCTCATTGAAGCTGGCGTTCCTGCAGGTGTTGTGCAGATTGTCCATGGTCGATCCAGCGAGGTTGCCGCACTGATCGACCATCCTGACGTTCGTGCGGTCAGTTCCGCAGGCAGTTCGTCTTCAGCTTTTGCCATCCAGCAGCGGGCAGCAAAGCATGGTAAGCGGTTCCAGTGCTTGGCCAGCACGCACAACCACGTTGTGATCATGCCCGACGCACCGGTTGATCAGGTTATGCAGGACCTGACTACGTCAACCTGTCTGAAAGCCGGACATAACTGTATGGCATGGTCAAGTGCCCTGTTAGTGGGCAAAGCCAGTGATCTTCTTGATGATCTTGTCGATTTGTTTGAGGAAATAAATGTTGGTCCTCCTTCCAAAAGTATTTCCCGCTGCGGCCCGCTTGCAGCCACCCAGTATTGGGAACAGGGGCTAGATGCCATTCAGGAAGCAATCGAGGAAGGTGCCATTGGTTTGGTCGACGGCCGAGACAGCCATGTGGCTGGATTCGAGGACGGCTACTGGATAGGCCCTACACTGTTTAGCAGTGTTCAAACGGATATGCGACTGTATCGGGAAGATTTGCCCGGACCTATTCTTGGTTGCATGCATGTTGATGACCTCCAGGAAGCCATCAATATTATCAACGCGCAACCCAATATTCTTGTTTCCAGCATGTACACCCTTCAACCCGGACTAGCCCGGCAATTTTCCGAGAACATTCAATGTGGATTGATCACGATCAATAAGCCCCTGTTCTATCCTGCTCCCCAATCCTGCCATTTTGCCTGGAAAAAGACATTTTTTGGCGACATACCGCCCTTTGGTCCTCATGCCATGGATTTCTACATGCAGTATCAAACCGTACTGGAGCAATGGTCCTGATTGCACGCAGACAAGAGTATGCGTACACTGCCTTCCTCAACATCACTCGAGGTACCAATATGTCTCAATTTGAAAATGTCAGTGTGGTCAAAAAATCTAATGTATTTCATGACGGTCGCTGCATTAGCCACACCGTTCTGTTCGCCGACGGAAGTCGCAAAACCATTGGGGTATTATTTCCATCAACACTGACCTTCAACACCAGAAGTGCCGAAACCATGGAAATCACCTCCGGAAGTTGTCGGGTTCGACTTTCGGGTGAGACCGGCTGGAAATCCATACAGGCAGGTGAGTCTTTTTTTGTTCCAGCTGATTCAAGCTTTGATATCGAAGTCAGTGAAATATGCGATTATGTTTGTTCTTTCGAGTAACCTAATTGCTCAAGGAGGCGCTGGTGCAGGCCTCCAAATCCACCATTGGACATAATAACAACATGATCCCCTGGGCGCAGGGTACGAACTAACGTGTCAATCAGTTCATCAAGATCATGCAGGACAAACGAAGGAACCTTGCTGTTATCAATGACTGGTCTAATATCCCATTGAATCAGCGGTGGAATATACCAATAGGCCGCATCAGATGCCTCTGTACTTTGGGCAAGTGCCTGCTGGTGAACACCAAGCTTCATGGTGTTTGAACGAGGTTCAATGACGGCAATAATCCGTCCTGAATCGCCAATTTTTTCACGTAAGCCCCGTAAGGTTGTGTCAATTGCCGTTGGATGATGCGCGAAATCATCATAGACATGAATGCCCTGAGGTGAGCCAAGCAATTCCATGCGTCGCTTGACGCCAGGGAATGCCTGCAATGCCTGAACAATTGCTGCTGTCGGCACACCACAGGCACGTGCTGCCATAAAACACATGAGAACATTGTGGCGATTATGGCGACCAAGCAGCGGCAGATTCGAAAGCACAACCTCCTCTCCAGCGTGAAGAATACGACAGTGATCTTCTGGATGTGCAGGTTCAACAAGGACAAAATCTGCGCCAGAGTTTGAATCGTTGAAGCCCATGGAAAAAGACTTACTCCACAATCCACGATCAAGGACCTCTTCCACCGTTTTATCGCCCTTGGGATAAAACACGATTCCTTTGCCGGGTATTGTTCGAATCAGATAATGAAACTGTGTCTGGATAGCTGCCAAATCAGCGAAAATATCTGCATGATCAAACTCAATATTATTAATGATCAACATATTTGGATGATAGTGGATAAATTTGGAGCGCTTGTCAAAAAATGCGGTGTCATACTCATCGGCCTCAACAACGAACACTTCACCGGTTCCCAAACGAGCACTTTCATTTAAGCCTAAAGGAACACCGCCAATCAAGAAACCAGGTTGAAAACCAGCATGATCCAGAACCCAGGCCAACAAACTGGTTGTTGTGGTCTTGCCATGTGTTCCCGCAACGGCAATGACGTGACGTTTATTCAGAACATGCTCGGCTAACCAGGCTGGTCCAGACGTGTATGGAATGCCCTGATCAAGCACATATTCAACCGCAGGATTGCCTCGCGACAGGGCATTGCCAATAATCACCAGATCAGGAGCAGGATCTAGAGCAGATGCTGAATAGCCATCATGAAGTTCAATCCCTGCCTGATGTAGCTGGGTACTCATGGGAGGATAAACACCCGCATCCGAACCACTGACTTCATGTCCAAGGCTCCGTGCCAAAAGCGCCAATGAACCCATAAAGGTGCCACAAATACCAAGTATATGAATACGCATCAAAAAACCTTATTGATTCAAGTTCAAATTCAATGAAGCCTAGAAGACGATGGGCTTATCATGACCAGCTCTGGATTCTTTTCTATTTCAAGATGTTCAATCCAAAACTTAACAACATCATCATTCTTGACCTGTTCAAGCAAAAAATCCTTTTCTCGTTGGCGTTGCTCTTCAAGTAACTGTTTTGGCGTGGCTCTTCCAGGGTCAGCATGCCTGACAAGAACACGCAATCGTGGACAACCCAAATAGGTGCGCAGAGAAAACTCTATAGCCGGCGCTGCCAGTTCCAAAAGAACCGAAGGAGCCAACGTATGAATTTCCCAGTTATCTTTTTCAACACGCACCGGAAGGGACTGCATGGCAACGGAAGCAATAGAACCCTCGAGTTTCAGTTTCTCCAGAATTTCAAGCCATTGTCCGGCTGACATCGCTGTACCTTCACCAAGGTATTGATCAGGTAGCACGCTTTGTGGGTCATACTGAGATAAAGATGAAGGTAATGCAGAAGCACTTGGAGCAACAGGATGTTCCAATGAAACTTCCGGTCTGGAACCCGGGACATCCCCACCCTGAGCTGAGGCAGGACCTGCTCCTTTTTTGAAGGGTTTGAAAGCCAGCATGCGAAGAACCATCATTTCAAAACCAGACTGTGCATCGTAGGCCAGAGGCAAATCCTGCCGGGCTTGTAGGGCAATCTGGTAAAGAAGTTGCAACCACTGCGGCTTTATGACCGAGGCAAAACGGCTTGCAAAAGGATCCTGTTCTGCCTGTTCGGGTACGACTTGGACCAACGCCATTTGATGAAATAGAGAGATTAGCGTCTCCAATACCCGTTCAAAAGCATGATTCTGGTCAGCAAAAGCACGAACCGCATTGATGGCATCCGAGGCATTATGATCAACAAGTGCCTGCAAAAGCATACTCATGGCCTCCTGGCCAACAGCACCAAGTAAATCAGAGACCTGTGCTTCAGTCAGCTGCCCTCCCCCAAATGCAATACTCTGATCCGTCAAGGACAGGGCATCACGCATGGATCCCCTTGCCGCCTTAGCAATAATGTTCAGGGCCGCTGCTTCATAAACAATCTGCTCAGCCTGAAGGACGTGCTCAAGTTGCGACACGATACCAGAAACGGCGATCGGTTTTAGTGCAAACTGCATACAGCGCGATAAAACGGTAACTGGAAGTTTTTGAGGATCTGTGGTTGCCAAAATAAACTTTACATGTTCAGGCGGCTCTTCAAGTGTTTTAAGCAATGCGTTAAAGCTGTGCGTTGAGAGCATGTGTACTTCGTCAATCAGATAGACTTTATATCGCCCTTGTTGGGGAAGATAGGGAACCTGATCAAGCAGATCGCGCGTATCTTCAACTTTGGTACGTGATGCAGCATCAATTTCAACCAAATCAATGAACCTACCCTCGGCAATAGCCTGGCAATGACTGCACTGACCGCAGGGACGGACCACCACACCCAACTCACAATTAAGACAACGTGCAAGAATTCGAGCCAATGTGGTTTTGCCAACGCCACGCGTTCCGGTAAACAGATAGGCATGATGCAACCTGCCCTGTTGAAGTCCATGTATCAGTGCCTGCACAATATGAGGTTGACCAACCATATCCTCAAAATAAACAGGGCGATATTTACGGGCAAGCACTTGGTACGACATGAACCCACCTCAAAAGGATCGAGCGTGTCAGGAGCACATAGAAAGAATTAAGATCATAGCCTTCTATTCTATACATATGCAACATTTGACTAATCAGGATATTTTTTCAAAAAACCAGTATCAAGTAAAAACAAGAAATCAACAATGGAATGAAAACTCAGGCGCAAGCCAGCATTTCATCAAGATACTGGACGAACATGGGTTTAAGAAGGTCTTGCATGGAAAAAAACCATGAGTGGACTTGGGCAAATGATGAATCGCAAAAACAATACCATTACCAAATGCTTCTTTGCTAATCGCTTCATGACGTAATCGTATGGTTTGATAAGGAAAGCCAAAGAGTACTTCGTGAACACCCACAATACCGCCTGCACGAATTGTTTTGATCTGACTTGCTGGAAGTTGAAGTGATCGTGCCAAAACCTTAGCTGTTCCAGAAACCTCTTTTTTAAGACTAAAATGCTCTTCTATAATTTCAATATCAGCATCAGGAGCAATTGACTTCAGCATTTTTGACATCAACAAAAGAAAATTAATTCCAAGAGTTATGTTAGGAGAATAAATAACTCGAGTTCTTTTTGAAATTTCTTTAAGCACAACAAGACATTTATCTGGATAACTTGAAATAGCACTTATTAAAGAAATGTTTCTACTT
>JAJZUM010000057.1 GCA_021848605.1 Pseudomonadota bacterium
AAGGTCGGCAATTGCCCGGCTGACTTCAAGGTCGGTACCAAGCCCGGCTTGACGACGTTTTTTGGCCAGATCCAACAGGTGCTTGCGCATATTCAAAATAGCCTTGGTCTGCTCTAACTCCACATCGGCAAGGGTAAACTGCAGATAGACATCGACCAAGTCGGCGATGAGGCTTTGTTGAACCTGAGCAGCTTCTGCTTCGCTGACCTGCTTTTGATCGAGCGCTGCGCGTAAAGCTGCATGATTTTTGCCCCAAAGGTCGAGTTCTAAACGGCTTTGAACCAGAACCTGATTGTCCCAGTAAGTATTGGCGCCATAGGGTGGTGGGATGAACTCATCAGCCGTAAAACGGTCATAGGATGGTTTGGCTTGGGCTTGTGTGGAGGGTTTGAGGCTGGTTTTCTGTTGTTCAGTCAACGCAGCAGCGGCCTCGATACGTGCCCTTGCTTCATCGAGGGCGGGTGCCTGATCTAAAGCCTGTTTAATCAGCTGGTTCAGTTGGTTGTCGTGCCATTGGCTCCACCATTGCTTGCCGGGCCACTCTTCTTGTTCTTTAGCTAAATCTGAAATTTGGCCTGGGTGAGGGGCGCGCAGGAATGAATCCAACGCTTTGACATGTGATGGGGCAACCTTCGGCAAGGTACATCCACTAATTAGAACGATCAATAGCCAGCAATCAAGGCAGCCAAAGCGTATCTGCAGTAAGGAACGTGTGATCGAATTAAAATAGTTCATTTATGTATTATAAGCGCGCTTTTTAAATAAACATAGATCCCTTACGCAAAATTGTCAGCGTATGGTTGCTGGTACGCTCAAGATAGCATGCATCGGGTGTGCAGACATATAAATGATCGTTGCGATATAGGCAACAGTTTTTACAAAATAATGGTACTAGTCAATTTGATGCAACAAAACTAAAGTGTTCTCATTGAATCCACCGGAGAAACATCATGTTGAAGCATCGACCGGCAGATACCCGTGGCCATGTTCTGTTTAACTGGCTTGATACTTGGCACAGTTTTTCATTTGGTTCCTATCATAACCCGATGTACATGGGGCATTCGGTTTTGCGCGTCATCAATGATGACCGGATTCGTGCCCACAGTGGATTTGATACCCATGGCCATCGCAACATGGAAATCCTGACCTGCATGCTCGCTGGAACACTGACCCATCGAGACAGTATGGGGCATGAACGGATTTTGCAAAACGGTGAATGGCAGTTGATGAGTGCCGGCAAGGGTATTACCCACAGTGAAATGAATCACGGTGCACAGGAAGTCCATCTTCTACAGATCTGGATTTATCCACAAGTCCACGATACGGAGCCAAGTTACCAACAAAAGGCTTTTGAATTCCAGAACGGTCTGACGCTGGTTGCATCGCCGGATGCGCGCGACAACAGTTTTCATATAGGTCAGGATGTCTGCATCTGGCACGGTCGATCAGAGGGTGACTGCATCCAATTACCCTCATTCCGAGAGCGAATGGGATGGATCCAGTTGATCCGTGGTTCGCTTAGGACCGGGGATATCGTCCTAAACGCAGGCGATGGATTGGCCATCTCTGGGGAACAAGCGTTGCAACTCGATGTTTTATCGAACACCGACTTTATTTTTTTTGATCTTCCTTAAATCTGTTTTTTCCATAACCAGACATAACTTGAAGAGGAACTTAACCATGAATCCATTAAATCAGCAGGCCCAGAACCAGCTTTTTAATGAAGCCAGAACTCATCATGCTTTTAACGCCAAAGCATTGGAGGTCGAAACTGTCCGGGCGCTCTATGACCTGTGTCGCTGGGCTCCGACAGCCTTTAACGCCGCTCCAGCCCGTTTTGTCTTTGTGCAAAGTCCTGAGGCCAAGCAATTGCTTTGCCAGGCGCTTTCTGAGGGCAATATTTCCCAGACGATGCAGGCGCCGCTGACCGTGATTGTGGCGATTGACAAGCAGTTTTACGATCAGTTGCCTGAACTTTTTCCAGCTTTTGATGCACGGTCGATTTACACCGCCAATCCAGCTCTCGCCGAGCGGGCTGGCTTGCAAAATGCTTCCATGCAGGCTGCCTATTTGATTATGGCAGCTCGCACCCTTGGACTGGATTGTGGACCGATGACCGGTTTTAATCCAGCCCGTCTGGATGAGTTGTTTTTTCCGGACCAAGCATGGACGGCCAATATTCTGATCAATATTGGCTACGGTGATGCCACGAAGCTTTATCCGCGCGGCCCACGTCTTACTTTTGAACAAGCCTGTCGGATTGTTTGAATTCCAAATCCTCTCAACTTTTTAGGAGTACCATCATGTTCGACTCATTAATCCAGAAACTTCTTGAACAATCAATACTCAGTAACCTGACTTCACTGGCAAGCCGTTTGCTGATCGCCGCCATATTTATTCTGGCAGGCTTTGGCAAGATCACTGGCTATGCAGGAACGGTAAGCTATATGCAGGCCATGGGAGTTCCTGGTGCCTTGGCTCCGTTGGCGATTCTTGTAGAACTTGGAGGTGGTCTAGCGTTGTTGCTTGGCCTCTGGACTCGAAGTGTTGCTGCGATCCTGGCAGGATTTTGTGTCATCACCGCCTTTATTTTCCATCATAACCTGGCGGATCAGACCACGATGATCATGTTCATGAAGAACTTGGCCATGACGGGAGGATTGTTGCAACTGGTTATGTATGGTGGTGGAGCTGCCAGCCTTGATCAACGCTCTAGTCATCGTTAATCAAAGAAATGTTTGGGGTGCTGATCGTTATGATCAGCGCCTGCATGTGTTTAAGATATGTATTGGAGAGCCCAGGATGGTAACGTGTGGCCGGCGCGAGCATCCCGCAGGCACTGTGCAACCAGGGGGCTACGCAAATCAGGACTGTCCAGAATCGTCGCTGCATCAAGCCACAATGCCTCAATAATGCCGCTGTCGAGTGGGCGATCTTCCTGCTGGATAGGGCGAGCTGTGTAGCAGAAGCGCACATAGGTGCGATCAGGTCGCTGTGGTGGCGTGTAGACATAGACACCGACAAGATGGACTATTTCGACCTGCCAGCCAGTTTCTTCAAGGGTTTCGCGCCGTGCCGCGTCTTCAAAGCGCTCATGCGCCTCAACATGTCCGGCAGGCTGGTTCAGAACAGGGTGGTTCTGGTCAGTCCATTCCCGTACCATCAAATACGTTCCATGCCGTTCAACAATGGTGGCAACGGTCACATGTGGTTGCCAGTTCAATTCGGTCATGTCTAAACCCCTTCACATATCAGGATCGATTGAAATTAGGGGGCGTCAGCACGGTGTCATGTGCCATAGCTTCCTGGTGGGGATAGTCCAGTGAGTAGTGCAGACCACGTGACTCCTTACGTTGCAGAGCACTTCGAATGATCAGTTCACTGACCTGAACAAGATTGCGTAGTTCAATCAGATTGGTACTGACCCGATAATTACTGTAATACTCATAGATTTCACGATGCAGCAACTGCACCCGGTTCAGTGCGCGTTGCAGGCGCTTATTCGTACGAACGATACCAACATAATCCCACATGAATCGCCGAAGCTCATCCCAGTTGTGCGAAATGATGACATCCTCATCAGGGTCGCGTACTTGGGTCGAGTCCCAGAATGGCAATGAAGCTGGACGGAGATGCTGCTCCAGTTGCTGATGGATATGATCGGCAGCGGCACGGGCAAATACAAAGCACTCAAGCAGAGAATTGCTTGCCATGCGATTGGCTCCATGCAGTCCGGTTGAGGCTGTTTCGCCGATGGCGTACAGTCCGGGAAGATCGGTTTGTGCGTTGAGATCCGTGATGACACCACCACACGTGTAGTGAGCCGCTGGAACGACCGGAATCGGATCTTTGGTAATATCAATACCGAAACCAAGCAGGCGTTCGTAGAGCATTGGAAAATGCTCCTTGATGAAATTGGACGGTCGATGACTGATATCAAGATAGAGGTGTTGAGCACCAAGCCGTTTCATCTCAAAATCTATGGCCCGGGCAACAATGTCCCGAGGTGCCAATTCGCCTCGAGCATCGAATCGCTGCATGAAACGCGAACCATCAGGCAGGGTAAGGTAGGCCCCCTCGCCGCGCATGGCCTCGGTAATCAGAAAAGATTTGGCTTTAGGGTGAAAGAGACAGGTTGGATGAAACTGGTTGAACTCCAGATTGCTGACCCGACAACCGGCACGCCAGGCCATGGCGATGCCATCGCCGGTAGCTATGTCCGGGTTGGTTGTATAGAGATAGGCTTTGCTGGCACCACCACAGCATAGAGCAACGAAAGGTGCTGAAAAGGTCTCGACCTCGTGGGTGCCGCGGTTATAGACATAAGCACCGAGCACTCGGTCAGATCCGGCCATGCCAAGTTTATTTCGGGTGATCAGATCAATGGCAATCCTATTCTCAAGTAGGGTGACATGGGGTAATTGTCTGACCCGCTCAATAAGCGTTTTTGAAATAGCAAGACCAGTCGCATCGGCAACATGCAGAATGCGGCGGTGACTATGTCCTCCTTCGCGAGTAAGGTGAGGCTCACCTGAGTCATGCTCGCTGGTAAAGCGCACACCTTGTTCCATCAGCCATTGAATGGCATCCGGTCCATGTTCAACGGTGTACTCTACGGCATCACGATGGCAAAGTCCTGCACCGGCAATCAACGTGTCTTCCACATGGGATGCATAGGAGTCATCATGGTCGGTGACCGCAGCAACACCACCTTGGGCATAATAAGTGCTGGCTTCAGTAAGGACGGATTTGCTTAATACGGCTACACGCAGTTTCGGGTCAAGGCGCAGCGCAAGAGTCAGTCCGGCGGCACCACTTCCCACGATCAAAACATCATACGTGTTATCATGGGTCATGCTATGTTTTCTCCAACAGTGCGTGATGCATCCACAACCAAATAAGGCATTATAACGTGTTACACCTTTTTCACAATTGTTCGGGAACCTTCCTGATGCTGATGGAGTCTAAGTTAGCGTGAAGGGGCGGGTGACACCGGATGATGAGCAGGAAATCTGCCTTCAACTGATTAAACGCGCGGTTGCTGGTGATGACCGGGCGTTTCAGCTGTTGATGCGAACCTACCAGGCTCGTCTGACGGCAATTGCAGCCAGCATTCTTGGCCAGCATGCCGATGCTGAAGATGTTGTCCAGGAAACATTCATGCGGGCGCATCGTGCCCTGGGAGATTTTCGTGCCGATTCGGCATTCTTTACCTGGCTGTATCGTATCATGTTGAATGTGATTTACAGTCATCGTTCCATCCTTCGACGCCAGGGGGCAGGACGCACGGAACGGGTCGATGATCTGGAAGACAAGGGACATTTTGTCTGGGTTCAGGAGCACGGTCCTGAGCAGGAAGTAGTGGGTGCGCAGAGTTTGCAACGGATTGAAGAAGCCCTGTCGCGATTGCCGCAAGAATATCGACAGGCATTTTTATTGCGGGAACTTGAAGGCATGAGTTATGAAGAAATAGCTCAGTCCCTTGGTTGTCCGATCGGAACTGTACGCTCGCGTATTGCCCGGGCTCGTGAAGAGTTGGATCTTATGCTTGCTGAGATGTGCTGAGGTGACCTATGAATGATCAGGATCGGGCAATACTTTCAGCGTGGATGGATGGGGAAGCTACACTCCAGGAAGAATCCTATGTGCTGGATCGGCTCTTGGAAGATCCCGAGTGGCAAGAAGTTTATCTGCGTTGGCAGGCGCTGCGTCAGCAGATACGCAATCCTGCGGTGATGCCGGTTGAGCGCCAGCGTCCAGTACCGACATGGAAGCGATGGGGCTGGCCGGCCCTTGCCATGGCTGCCAGTGTAACACTAGCTTTGGTTCTGTGGTCGCAGACCAGTCATGATCAATCAGGCAGTAGGTCTGTTCCCATTGTGGCAGATCGGGTTGTAGCTAAGCCTGGTCAGGCCGAAGTGGCGGTGGTTGATGCTGCCAACCACAATGTATTCCCATCTACGGTAACAACTCGGCCGGTTGCCGACGATCAGCGTTTGCAGGCGTATCTGCTTCAGCATTTAGCAAGTCATCATGCTCAGCTCGGTTCGGAACTAGTCAATATGGCACCGGTCGTCACGGTGGGTTCGCTGGATGACCCACATGTGCGTGCTGCAGGACAGGATGAACACACTCGTGAGTAGAGGCTGCCGGGCTCTGTTTCTGAGGATTCTTTGCCGATCGCTCAGCAGCAACCAAACTGGCAGGCTTTTGTACCCCCAGGCTTTATTCTGGAAGGGCGTGGTCTGCGTCGCCTTAATCTAAACGGTCACTGGGTTGAACAGGCTACATACTCGGATGGGCTGGCTTCTTACTCTGTTTTTGTGGCACAGACTGTAAGGGCTGCATCTGGGACCCCTGCCAGGTTGCATCGCTGGGGGGCCATGACTGCAGCGGAACAGATTCGTACGGATGGACTTACGCATGTACGTGTGTCGGTGTTGGGCAGCATTCCTTTAGAGACAACCCTGCAGATTTTGTCCAGCTGGCGCATAAACGGCACATAATCCCGACACAACGTTACAAAACAGGCCGCTATGATTGTGCTAGGTCGCTATGATCTGAAGGCTGAGGGGCGAAAGCTTCCTTGAAAAAGTACCCTTGAAGTATTGATGACAACAGAGAGCGTGATTATGCCAGAACGACTGAGGCGAAGTGTTGATATCCGTGGGATTGCAGGATTCCTGATCCTGCTGGTTGCAACAATGTGGGCGAGGGCTGATCTGCCGGATTTTACCGGTCTGATTGAGACGACCAAGCCGGCAGTGGTTAATATAACTGCAACATCGCAAGCGGTTGCTGTTGAAGACCCACAGGCCATTTTTCGTCAGTTTTTCGGAACACCTTTTGGAACACCGGTACAACCCCAGACTCCTCAGGTGAGCGAATCGATGGGTTCAGGATTCATCATCTCTGCGGATGGTTATATTCTGACCAATAATCATGTGGTGCATGGTGCCAGCAAGATTATGGTCAAACTCTGGGATCGTCGTGTCATGGAAGCTAAAGTGATTGGTACGGACTCCCGGGCCGATATTGCCCTGCTCAAGATCAAGGCTAAAAATCTGCCTGTTGCCCAACTCGGTGATCCGGCACGTTTGAAGGTGGGTGAATGGGTACTGGCCATTGGGGCACCATTTGGCTTTGATTATTCGGTCACTCAGGGCATTGTGTCAGCCAAAGGACGTTCATTGCCTAATGAGGCTTATGTACCCTTCATCCAGACCGATGTTCCGATCAATCCAGGTAATTCTGGAGGTCCTTTGATCAACATGCAAGGGCAGGTGGTGGGGATCAACTCACAGATCTATAGCCGATCCGGAGGATACATGGGTCTTTCCTTCGCCATTCCGATTGATGTCGCCATGAATGTTGTAGATCAGTTAAAGAGTCATGGCAAAGTGGAACGAGGATATCTGGGTGTTGAAATCCAGGAAGTGACCAAGGATCTTGCCGATGTTTATGGCCTTGATAAAGCGGCAGGCGCACTTGTGGCCAGTATCATGCCTGATACACCTGCTGCCAAGGCCGGACTTAAGGTAGGTGATGTGATTACGGCGTATGATGGTCAGGAAATTGGCTTGTCCAGTGAATTACCCCAGCAGGTAGGTCGCGCACGCGTCGGTAGCACCCATCATCTGACCGTAGTGCGTGCGGGTAAGAAGCTCGATGTTCCTTTTGTGGTTGGTTCATTGCCCGCCGAAGGTGATGACCAGTCCAACGGTGGTCCTCAAACGAATCAAGGTGACATTCATCATCTTGGCTTGTATATCAGGGACCTTTCGGCACAGGAAAAGCAGTCCCTGAATGTTCAGGGTGGGGTGGCGGTGACCCAGGTTTACAACGGTCCTGCGGCCTTGGCCGGAATTCGGGCAGGTGATGTCATCCTTCGTCTTAATAATCGGGATGTCAAAGATGTCCAGTCGTATCTGGCGATTGTTCGTAATCTACCGGTGGGCAAACCGGTTGGCATGCTGATCAATCGACAGGGCAATCAGGCGATTGTCGCCATTACTCTGCAGCCCTGAGTTGGGAGAGCGGAAGGCATCCGTAACTTGTGATGCGGATGCCTTCTGATGGAAAATCGGTTAGACTGTGCGACTTTCTCCGGTTGCTGAGTTCAGGATCGTGTCGGATATAAACCACATTCGCAATTTTTCCATCATTGCTCATATAGATCACGGCAAGTCGACGCTGGCTGACCGATTCATCCAGATCTGCGGTGGACTGGAGCAGCGCGAAATGCAGGCCCAGGTCCTGGATTCCATGGATCTGGAACGCGAACGCGGCATTACCATCAAGGCGCATTCGGTGACCTTGTACTATCGATCAACGCATGACCAGATCAATTACCAGCTTAATTTTATTGATACCCCGGGTCATGTTGATTTTTCCTATGAGGTCTCGCGCTCACTGGCAGCCTGTGAAGGCGCCCTGCTTGTGGTTGATGCAGCCCAGGGTGTCGAAGCCCAGTCGGTTGCCAACTGTTATACCGCACTGGATCAGGGTTTGACGGTGTTACCGGTTTTGAACAAAATCGATTTGCCTCAGGCGGACCCGGATCGGGTTTGTCAGGAAATTGAAGATATCATTGGTGTTGATGCGACCGGTTCGATTGCAGTCAGTGCCAAGACTGGCCAGGGTGTGCAGGAACTGTTAGAGCAGTTGATTCGGGTCATTCCTGCGCCGGAGGGCGATCGCAAGGCTCCTTTACAGGCATTGATCATTGATTCCTGGTTTGACAACTACCTCGGTGTTGTGTCGCTGGTACGGGTCAAGCATGGCAGCATTCGCAAGGGTGACAAGGTTTGGGTCAAAAGTACCGGGATGAACCATCTGGTGACCAGTGTGGGTGTTTTTACCCCTAAACATTCGGAGTTGGCTTGTCTTGAAGCTGGTGAAGTGGGTTTTGTGATTGCCGGAATCAAGAATATCTTTGGCGCTCCTGTGGGCGATACCCTTACCCTGCACCCAGATACCGATGCTCTGCCGGGATTCAAGAAAGTCAAACCTCAAGTCTACGCCGGACTTTTTCCGATGACGTCCGATGATTATGAGCCCTTCCGTGAAGCTCTGGCGAAGCTTACGCTCAATGACTCGGCCCTTTTTTATGAGCCTGAGTCTTCCGATGCGCTGGGTTTTGGATTCCGCTGTGGTTTCCTGGGCATGCTGCACATGGAAATTGTTCAGGAACGTCTGGAACGTGAATATAATCTGGATCTTTTGACGACGGCACCAACGGTTGTTTATGAGGTGCTGACTCGCAAGGATGAAGTCGTTTATGTCGATAATCCTTCTCGTCTACCGGATCCTGGGACTATTGTCGAGTTTCGTGAACCGGTTGCCGAGTGCCATATTCTTGTGCCGCCTGAATACGTGGGGGACGTGATCACCCTCTGTCAGGAGCGTCGTGGCGAACAGAAGAATATGCTGTTTCACGGCAAGCAGGTTGCAGTGACCTATGAAATTCCTCTTGCAGAAGTGGTCCTTGATTTTTTTGATCGGCTCAAATCGGTGTCGCGAGGCTATGCGTCGCTCGATTACAGCTTCCGTCATTTTCAGGCGACCCGACTGGTGCGGGTGGATATTTTGATTAACGGTGACCGTGTTGATGCCCTGTCGGTTATATGTCATGCCGATCATGCCCGTTCTCGTGGACTGGCTCTTACTGAAAAAATGAAGGAACTGATTCCACGGCAGATGTTTGATGTGGCGATTCAAGCCGCCATAGGCAGTCAGATTGTGGCACGGCAGACGGTCAAGGCCATGCGTAAGGATGTTTTGGCCAAATGTTATGGCGGAGACGTTTCGCGCAAGAAAAAACTTCTCGAGAAACAAAAAGAAGGCAAAAAACGCATGAAACAGCTTGGTCGGGTGGAAATTCCTCAGGACGCATTCCTGGCCATTCTGAAAGTGGACAAATAAACAGCTTGTTGGGATCAACCGTATTGGGGTTCAGAACATGATCAATACACCGATGGTTCATCTGGTTTTGGCACTGATGAGTGTCTTTAGTGTGAGTGCTTTGCTCTGGGCTTTTTATACATTTGCTCTTTTACCGCAACAGTATCGGATTCTTCAGGATCAGTTGGCCCGGGGGGTTCCGGCAGCACAGGCTTTGTCCTCACTGGCAGAGCCGGGTTGGCTCAGCCCTGTGGTTCGTATTTGTCAGGCAACTTTGATTACTTCGGTGTTGCTGGTGTTCTTTCTCCATCTCGATGTGGACTTCACATTATTTTTGATTTTGGCAACGCTCGCTTCCGGTGTGATCTGGATTCTGGATCGGCTGCGTGTCCAGCCAGGCTTGCAGGCCAGCAAGTTGGCATTGGCCAAGTCCGATCAGATTTTGCAGGATCCGCCACTGATTGAATACGGTCAGTCTTTTTTTCCGATCTTGTTGCTGGTTTTTCTGGTACGCTCATTCGTGGCTGAGCCCTTTACCATTCCTTCCGGATCGATGTTACCAAACCTCCAGATTGGTGATTACATTCTGGTGAACAAGTTTGCCTATGGATTTCGTAATCCGTTGACAGGCAGGGTCTGGGTGCCAATGCATGCTCCGAAACGGGGTGATATCATGGTATTCCGCTTTCCTCAGGACCCACGTGTGGATTTCATCAAGCGTGTGGTCGGTCTGCCTGGAGATCACATTGTTTTTAATGAAGGTCAACTGAGCATTAATGGTAAGGTCCTGAACAAGGTACTGCTGCGTCAGAATCCGCAAATTGATCCTTGGGAACAGTATTTCGATGAAAACCTTCTTGGTGTGCATCACATCATACGCCTTGAGGTCGGCAATTTTATTGCGGGTCACCATTGGGAAGTCACCGTGCCTGCCCATCATTATTTCATGATGGGAGACAATCGCGATAACTCGCGTGACAGCCGATTCTGGGGTTTTCTGGATGACCATTTCATTGTTGGCAAGGCGAGTCTGATCTGGATGCACAAAGATGAGGGTTGGCATCTGCCGAGTTTTTCCCGTGATGGCAGCCTGGACAATGCAGATCATATGCTGCAATTGTTCAAGGCGTTGCCACAACAGGACCAGTGATACGTGGATGCACCGTCACCACAGCTGCTATTTCAGCTTGAGCCTGATGTATTGCTCGATGCTTTTGTTCGCTTTCCTCCGGTTGATTTTGTAGCCTGGTATCTTGAGCAGGGTGGCAGTGCTTTTGCGGCCGATTATGACTTGTTGACCACCCTCGATCCCGAGTTGCTAAAGCGTCTTAAACCCTGGATTAGTCGGCTTGGTCTGCAACGATTGCTGACGAACCGGACTTTTTTTATTGGGGCTACCGTCAGTGAATATGCGCTGATCCCAAATGTTGACCCAGCGATGTGGTTAAGCTCGCTCGTGGCCCAGTACAGTCCAAAGTCATGGATGGTGGTGATCAAGGATTTACCTTGTCAATCGCCGTTGTTGTCTCTGGAACAAAACCACTATGCCGATACTCTGGTGGCACTGGGGCGAAAATCGGGCTGGCTGGATGTGGAGGGTATGGCTCTGGCATGGGTGCCGATCAGTCCGCAGTGGAGTGAAGAGTCCTTTCTTGCTTCCTGTTCAAAAGCGCGCCGTAAGGATTTCAGACGCAAGCTGCGTGCCCGATCAGATGTGCAGATTCGAACTCTGTATGCTGGGGATCCCTGTTTTCAGTCTGACGCCTTGATTCAGACGTTTTACAGCCTTTATGTGGCGGTCTATGACCAAAGCCAGATTCATTTTGATCGGCTCAGCCTGCAGTTTCTTACCTTCTTGTTACGAGAGCCCTCTGGAGCGGTGATATTCTGTTATGAGCAGGATGCCAAATTGCTCGGATGGAATCTTTGCTTTGTGCACGAGCAGCGCTTGATTGACAAGTACATTGGGTTTTCCTACCCAGAGGCTCGTGACGCTCATTTGTATTTCATCAGCTGGTTTCATAACATGAACTGGGCACATTCTCGGGGACTAAAGGCCTATGTGGCAGGGTGGACTGATCCAGAGGTGAAAGCTACTCTTGGTGCGTCTTTTACCATGACCCGGCATCTCGTCTATATTCGTCCACGTCTGATTCGAATGATACTCAATCGGCTGCGTTTTCTTTTTGAACACGAGTCCGAGCATTCTTCGTCTTAGTTGCTGACAATCCTGGTTGCTGATAAAGTTGCTGATAGAAAAGGGGAGCAAGCATACAGCTTGCGGGTGTATTCCCGGGTTCAATGGGCGTCAATTTAGGCTATAGGAGTTAAGCTTGGCTAGGAATTAACCTTCGAGAAGGGCTATTAAACGCCCCATGGCATCGTCAAGGACTACTTGTGGCACTCGCTCAACCTTGTGTATTTTCCTGGCCGATAGGTCAAGCATTCTTATCTTGTTAAGGAGGGCGACACCCTGCGTCTTACAACCTGTGCCGGTCAGACTTACAGCAAAACCGGCATAACGCGAGAAATCACCGCCCTGCGTGATCGGAGCCACCAGGACATCACCAAGTCGGTTAAATTCTTTGGTCGTTAGAACGAGGGCTGGCCGGGTGCCCTTCTGTTCATGCCCTACAGCAGGATCAAGCGGCACGCTTACCACGTCCCCACGGTCGAATACCCCCATTACCATACCTCTTGCCCCATTGGCTTTGCGGCATCCCACAGCGCTAGGTCGGCAGGCGGCGGCGCTTTCGGGTCACACTGCGCGAGCAGCTCAGCCAGAACGTACTTGCACTTGCGCGCCAACACGATCTTTCCATCGTCTGTCGTCTTCAATGTCATTGACTGACCTGCCAACAGGCCGAGGTCTTTCAGAACAGCGGGGGGTATGACCGCAACGGTGCTATTTCCGTATTTGCGAAGTACAACTTCCATCACTTCACCTGTATAGCATTGTTGAACATTGCTTTCAGTGTATGCTGGCACAATTGAGGCGTCAAGAGTCAAGCGTTATTGAACCAGGGCGGGATCATTATAAATATGACCTGGGATCGACAAATAGGTATTGACCGGATCTACAGGGCAAGATCATTTTGATTTTGCGAACCCGAAAATCATTTTTTCCCTGACGTTGTCGTCCCAGCCACAGATCCGGATTTTCATTGTGTTGCTGTGCTTTGTTGGCGTTTTCTGACAAATGTTTCGAGCCATTTTTCTAAGAACGCCTATGTTTTTAGCGGCTTGCTCGCGACGAATGCGACTGTCATGTTCACGAAAGCTGACATTCAAGACCCAGTGCAGCACATTCTCTACTTCCCAATGACAGCGTACTACCGCCAGTATTTGTTCCTGCTCCCAACCAGCGCTTTTGCAGTAGGTGGGTGTGTTCCCGGGTTCAATTGGCCATTCACAGGCATCAACCTGGGTCCTTACGACCCACAGCCTTGCTCCGCGGGCTATGCCAACGCTTTCTTAAGTTATGCCAGCATGATACGTCGTTTAACATTAAAGACTGTGTGAGCTGGATCGGTTGATGTTTCCATTCTTGTGCCTTCATGAGGTTATGCGATAATAAAATCATGGAATGTCGCAAAGTTGTTTACACACAGTACCCCAATGTCGCACAAGCCACCAAGATTGAGGCTGGGTACGTCTGCATACAGAACTGTATAATGCGGTGCTGCGTGAGCACATTGATGTCTGGTGGAAATTAAGGAAGTTGATTAGATGCTATGACCAGCAAAATGTCCTGCCCGAGATTAAAGCTTTACCTTTGGCGTTCATGACTCCGTGGGGCCAAAACATACGCAATGTGACCGAAACAGGGTGTCAGTGCTTTTCATGGACGCCCGGCAAGATAGGGTCATGGGCTAGGTATTTGCGCTTCGAACGCTTGCAAAAACTTCACATGGTGCGATCATGAGACCACGTGTTCTTGATCTGGATGGCTCAGTATTGGCGCTGCCTGCGGAGCAACGTATCGACCTGCTGGATTGGCAGGAACGTTTACGCTTTTCCTGTCGCATGCATGATCTGCAGGCTCTGGCTGACCGCTTGCATGGTGAAATTCAGGGGCCGGATCCGGTGTTTATGGGTAGTGGGGATTTTCATCATCTTAGCATCCCTTTGATCAGGGCGCGTTGTACTCAGGGAATGGATGTAATTGTTCTCGACAATCATCCGGATAATATGCGTTTTCCCTGGGGAGTACACTGCGGTTCCTGGGTGGCGCATGTGGCGGCCATGTCTGAAGTTCATGCGATCCACGTTGTCGGTATTCACGCTTCGGATGTACGTGCTGGACATTTCTGGGAACAGGTATGGGGACCACTTTATCGGGCTAAAGTGCATTACTGGACGGTTCAGGTTGCCGTTGATTACGCACGCTGGCTTGGCCTGGGGAGGGTTGTTCATGGTTTTGAGAGTATTTCCGGCCTGCTTGCGGCTTTTTATGATTTCCTGGATCCAC
>JAJZUM010000058.1 GCA_021848605.1 Pseudomonadota bacterium
GGTGGCTCGTCTCGACGGAATTCAAGTCTGACAGGAGTAGATTAATGAGTCGGTTGCAGTCCTGTTTTGCGACATGGAAAGCGAGTGGGCGCAAGGCGCTTATTCCATATCTGGTAGCCGGGGATCCTAAGCCAGAGGGTACGGTTGCGCTCATGCACGATATGGTTGCGGCAGGCGCAGACATTATCGAACTGGGTGTTCCCTTCTCGGATCCCATGGCGGATGGACCCGTGATTGCGCGTGGTCATGAGCGTGCCCTGGCCCATGGCGTGAGTTTGCGTGATGTGCTTGGCATGGCGCGGACGTTTCGCCAGACTGACCAGCAAACCCCTCTGGTTCTCATGGGGTATCTCAATCCGGTTGAAGCCATGGGCTATGCGACTTTTGCCAATCTGGCTGCACAATCGGGTATTGATGGTGTACTAACCGTTGATATGCCGCCGGAGGAGGGGGAAGTGTTGCTCAAGGAACTGGAGCATGTCGGCATCGATCCGGTTTTTTTATTGGCGCCAACGACAACCGAGAAGCGCGCGCGCATGATTTGCGCCCGTGCAAAAGGTTATGTTTATTATGTTTCCCTGAAAGGGGTGACCGGCTCAGCCCGTATTGATGTTGATGATGTGGCAACTCATGTCCATGCCATACGGCAACATTGTCAGGTTCCTATTGGTGTGGGATTTGGGATTCGTGATGCGGTCACCGCCGCAGCCATAGCAGCCCATGCAGATGCTGTGGTTGTGGGCAGTGCCCTTGTTCAGTTGATCGAAGAACAGCCCGAGCAACCAGGGCGTCTGACCGCGCTTATTCGAACCATGCGTGCAGCTATGGACCAGCTGGTTTTAGGCGAACAGGGACGGGTGAATGCATGAGTAGCAGCTGGCTGGAAAAAATATTGCCCAATGTGGCGGCTTCTGTGGACGACCGCAAACACTCGAATGTGCCTGAGGGCTTGTGGCGCAAATGCCCGAAATGTGATTCTGTACTCTACACGCCGGAATTGGAACGCAATGCCAGTGTCTGTCCGAGGTGTGACCATCACCTTCGTATTGGGGCGCGTGAGCGACTGAATCAGTTTCTTGATCAAGATCCACGAGAGGAAATTGGTGCCCTGTTGCAACCGGAAGATCTGCTGAAATTCAAGGATACCAAAAAATACAAGGATCGATTGACTCAGGCCCAGAAAGAGACAGGTGAAACCGATGCATTGATCGTACTTAAAGGTGCGGTACAAGGTTTACCCTTGGTAGCGGCTGCTTTTGAGTTTGGTTTTATGGGGGGATCCATGGGGCAGGTCGTTGGCGGCCGTTTTGTGGCTGCGGTCAATGTCTGTCTGGAGCAACGTTGCCCCTTGGTTTGTTTTGCAGCCAGTGGCGGGGCACGCATGCAGGAAGCGTTGTTCTCATTGATGCAGATGGCCCGCACGGCCGCAGCGCTTGAGCAAATGAAGCTGCATGGATTGCCTTTTGTCTCGGTATTGACCGATCCGGTCTATGGGGGTGTGTCGGCTAGTCTGGCAATGTTGGGTGATCTTAATGTGGCTGAACCCAATGCCCTGATTGGTTTTGCCGGGCCACGTGTTATTGAACAGACTGTTCGCCAGACCTTGCCTGAGGGTTTCCAGCGCTCTGAATTTCTGTTGCAACATGGTGCGATTGACATGATTGTCCATCGACATCACATGCGTGATACGTTATATCGCCAGTTGGCCAAGTTGACCCGGTTTCCGTCATGATGGCAAAAGCCAGGCTGACGGACTGGCTTCAAAGGCTGGAATCCCTTCATCCGGTGGCCATTGATCTTGGTCTGGAGCGCGTTGCAGCCGTTGGTCGCAGGCTCGGAATTTGTGCGGAGCATGTCTCCGTTGTTACCGTTGCTGGCACAAACGGCAAAGGTTCGGTGGTTACTCTACTGGATCAGATGTTGCGAGCATCTGGGCAGAGAGTTGGTCGGTATATGTCACCTCATTTGCACGATTTTCGGGAACGGGCGCTTATTGATGGTTGCATGCTTGCAGAAAGCGACTGGATTGCTGCTTTTGAGCGTATCGATCAAGCACGCGATGCGATCAGTCTGACCTATTTTGAGTACACGACTCTGGCAGCCCTGCTTTTGTTTCAGGCGGCTCATCTGGATGTCTGGGTGCTCGAAGTCGGTATGGGTGGTCGTCTGGATGCGGTCAATATCGTCGATGCGGACATCGCCGTGATCACCAGTGTTGACCTGGATCATACCGAATGGCTGGGTCCTGATCGCGAGTCGATTGCAGGTGAGAAGGCGGGTATTCTGCGTCCGGGTGGTATTTGTGTGGTCGGCGATGCAAGTCCTCCGGCAGTTCTTCGTGCCAGGGTACGGGAACTGGGTGTTCAGGCCTATTGGATGGGTGCAGACTATGGTTTTGAATGCTGTGCTGCAGGAGGCTTCTGGTTTGTTGCAGGTGCGTTGCGACATTTTTTTTCGCAGCATTGCTTGGCGCCGGCAAATATCGCAACAGCCCTCCAGACGATGCAACTCTTAGAAACTGCAAATGCCCCTGATCTTGCTGATCTTGAACGAGTGATTGCCCAGACGGGCCTGGCTGGACGGTGTGAGGCATGCCCGGCAGATCAACGCATCATCCTTGATGTCGCTCATAACCCACATGGAGCCCGTTTTTTAGCACAGCAATTGAACTCTTTTCCTGCGGCAGAGCGAACCTGGGTTGTACTGGCCATGTTGAGTGACAAAGATCGTCAGGGCACCGTTGCAGCGCTGGCATCCATAGCGAGTGGTTTTTTTCTGGCTGATTTGTTTGGGCCGCGTGCTGGTTCTGCAGCGCAATTGGCTGCTTGTGTTGCCGAGGCAGGAGCAAGCGTTTTGGGTTTGTATGCTGCTCCGGAACAGGCTTTGCGAGAGGCCGTTGCACAAGCAGGTCCAAACGACCGGATTGTGGTTTGTGGGTCCTTTTATACCGTTGCCGCTGCGCGTTGCTATCTGGGTATGTGGAGTCAGGTTGATGGATGAATCGATGAAACATCGTATTGTAGGTTCACTCGTATTGCTGGCAGGTTCGTTTGCCTTGGCACCGTTGGTGTTGCGAGGTCAGGCTGTCTGGTCATCTTCACCACCGGTTAGCTTGCCGCCCCCACCCGTGATCGTCCATCCCGTGCAGGCGCAACAGTTTCTCAGTACAGATTCAAACAGCGCCATGGTATCTTCGCAGGGTTCTGCAATCAATCCGGTGTCTATCGCTGAGTCTGCCTCAACGTCGTCGGTGTCATCCATGTCTACGGTTATTTCGCCATTAACCGAGCAGAATCAAAAACATCCGGACCCACTGCGCTCAGACACTGAGGATCATATAAAAAACAGGGTAGACCGTCCTAAGGTCGTTCTTGAAGAACCGATCAAAGCCAGACAGGCCAAGGAACAAGCATCTGATTCGAAAATTGGCCAAAGTGAAAACAAGAAGAAGCAAGCAGCTTTAGTTCCTCCAGGTACGCAGTCAATGGAGTCAGTTGCTTCTGCCAAGCTTGCTACCGAGGGTTGGACTATTCAGGTTGCCAGTCTTGAACATGTTCAGGCAGCAGAACATCTAAGTGCCGACTTGCGCAAAAAAGGTTTTCATGTCTATACAAGGCAGACAGGCTCAGCCTGGAAGGTGTTTGTCGGTCCTGAACTGGATCACGCCAATGCTGAAATGTTGATGCATAAGCTTGCTGATGTGGGTGTGCAAGGCTGGATGCAGCATTACACCCTGCCGGTGGAAGATTCAGTGCCTTAGCAGGAGACTTGTGGTATCTTTGCGCCTTTGTAGCGATGGTGTCGGTCATGGGATTACAGCTTGCCGATGGTGTCATAATCGCCATCATTGTCATTTCAATGATGTTGGGTGGAATGCGTGGTTTTGTGCGTGAAGCCTTTTCCGTGGTTAGCTGGCTGGCTGGCTGGCTTGTGGCCCGCCATTATGCGCCTGCTTTGATGGTTATTTTGCATCCCTATGTGCACACACCCTCGTTGCGTTTGTTGTTGGCCTATGTTCTGCTTTTTCTCGCCACCTGGATGGTGCTTTCGTTGCTGGCCTACCTGCTGCAAAGTCTATTGACCCAGGTAGGGTTGCGCTGGAGTGACCGAATCCTTGGAGTGATGTTTGGTTTCGTACGGGGATTACTGATGATGGAGCTTCTGTTGATGTTGCTGGCTCCTTACGCATCCCATGATGACTGGTGGCAAGGTTCAAGGGTCGTCGCTGTGCTGGTTCGGTTTGAGCCTGCAACACGTGATATGGGGCATCGGTTGGAAAAGGCAGCGCTTCCAGTATTCTGATTTTATTGGCTCAGGGGGTGAACATGTGCGGTATCGTCGGAATCATGGCGACCAGCAACGTCAATCAGGCACTTTATGATGCCCTGACGGTGCTGCAGCACCGTGGTCAAGATGCGGCGGGCATTGTAACGTGTCAGGATGGTCGTCTTTTTCTGCGCAAGGATAATGGCATGGTTCGGGATGTTTTCCATACCCGTCACATGGTTCGTTTGCATGGACATTATGGCATTGGTCATGTGCGCTATCCGACAGCAGGTTCTTCATCATCTGCGGAAGCGCAGCCGTTCTATGTCAATTCTCCTTATGGCATTACCCTGGCGCATAACGGCAATCTCACCAATACGGCCAGTTTGGCTGTTGAAATGTTCCGGGCGGATTTGCGCCATATCAATACCGATTCAGATTCAGAGGTTCTGCTTAATGTATTGGCTCATGAACTGCAGGCTTTGGGCAAGATATCGCTCAATGAACAGGATCTTTTTGCCGCAGTTTCAGCAGTGCATCGCCGAGTTCGTGGCGCCTATGCCGTGGTTGCCATGATTACCGGGCATGGCATACTAGGGTTTCGCGACCCTCACGGCATTCGTCCGATTATTTATGGCGAACGTGAAAATGAGCAAGGCCAGAAAGAATACATCATTGCTTCCGAATCCGTTGCCATAACTGCCTTGGGTTTTCGAGTGATTCGAGATCTTCTACCCGGGGAAGCCATTTTTATCGATGTTCATGGTCGAATCAGCACGCGCCAGTGTGCTATGGAGCCAACCCTCACTCCATGCATCTTTGAACATGTATATTTTGCTCGTCCGGATTCCATCATTGATGGTATTTCTGTGTACAAAGCCCGGATGCGTATGGGCGACAAGCTGGCCCAGCAGATTCTGAGGCAGTGGTCAGCCCATGATATCGACGTTGTCATTCCAATCCCTGATACCAGTCGAACGGCGGCCCTGCAACTGGCATCGAGCCTGAACGTCAAGTATCGAGAAGGATTCATGAAGAACCGCTATATTGGCCGGACATTCATCATGCCGGGTCAAAGTCAGCGTAAAAAGTCGGTTCGTCAAAAACTCAATCCAATTGAACTGGAATTCCAGGGCAAGAATGTCCTGCTGGTTGATGATTCCATTGTGCGAGGAACGACGTGTCGCGAAATTATCCAGATGGCACGTGATGCCGGTGCGAACAAAGTTTATTTTGCTTCAGCGGCTCCGGCTGTCAAATTTCCTAACGTTTATGGTATCGATATGCCGGCACGATCCGAATTGATTGCCTATGGACGAAGTGTTGATGAGGTCTGTCAGTTAATCGGTGCAGACGGACTTATTTATCAGGAGCTTGAAGATTTGATTGCTTCAGCGCGTGAAGGCAATCCGGATATTGAACGCTTTGACTGTTCCGTTTTCGATGGCCACTACGTGACCGGTGATATTGATGAGCCTTATCTGGAACGTTTGCAGCAAATGCGTGAGGATGCTGCCAAGACACGTCGGCCTGTTATTCAGGATGTCGGTTCTTCGGGTGAAGCAACGCTGGATGGTCTAGGTAACGGCGGCTGAGTATTCAGGAGGTCTTAACGGATGCGCGATATTGAGTGGGGGCTGGATCCTGAACTCGCCGGTTTGGTGGATATGGCAACTCTGGCGGTACGAGCTGGAGGCAGGCGCAGTGCTGAAGGAGAACATTCTGAGGCGCTGTTCATGACGTCTTCTTTTGTCTATGGCAGTGCCGAAGAAGCGGCGCGCCGTTTTTCTGGTGCTGAACCAGGTAACATCTATTCCCGATTTACCAATCCGACGGTGGCTATGTTTGAGCGACGTCTGGCGGCCATGGAAGGGGCGGAACGCTGTGTTGCAACGGCTTCGGGTATGGCTGCCATCCTGGCTACCTGTCTGGCTCTTTTGGGGCAGGGGGATGAGGTCGTCGCATCACGCAGCGTTTTTGGTACCACTCGCGTTCTGTTTGACAAATACCTTGCAAAATTGGGTATTCGAACCCAATGGGTTGATCTGGCTGATGTTAAGGACTGGCAACGGGCCGTGACAGCGAAGACCCGGCTTTTTTTTCTGGAGAGTCCGAGCAATCCTCTTGGGGAAGTTGCCGATATTGCCGCTCTGGCAGAACTGGCTCACCAGCACGGTGCTTTACTGGCTGTGGACAACTGCTTGTGTACGCCTGTTTTGCAGCGTCCTTTACAGCTTGGAGCTGATCTGGTGATTCATTCGGCGACCAAGTTTATTGATGGTCAGGGGCGTGCGCTTGGTGGGGCTGTGCTCGGCTCCCAGAAGCTTATGGATGAGGTTTTTGGCTACATTCGCACCTGTGGCGCGAGCATGAGCCCCTTTAATGCCTGGGTTTTCCTGAAGGGACTGGAAACCTTGCCCTTACGTATGCATGCACAAAGCGCTTCAGCGCTCTCCCTGGCACGCTGGCTGGCCCAGCAGGACCAAGTGGAACGGGTATTTTACGGTGGGCTTGAGCAGCATCCCCATCATGATCGAGCAACCCGGCAACAAAGTGCTTTTGCACCGCTGCTGTCTTTCGTTGTGCGTGGTGGTCGTCAGGCAGCGTGGCAACTGATCGATAAAACCCGTATTTTTTCCATCACCGGTAATCTTGGTGATACCAAGAGCACCATCACCCATCCGGCGACGACAACCCATGGACGCCTGAGTGATGGTGATAAATTGGCAAGTGGTATTGTTGATGGACTGATCAGACTTTCGATTGGGCTTGAGGCGGTTGATGATTTGCAGGCAGATCTGGCTCAGGCTCTGGGGGCACTATGAGTGCGCTTCGGCTGCAAGCCATGCGGGCAGCTCTGAACAAGGTCATCCTGGGGAAAGAGCAGGTTGTTGATCTGGCCTTGTGTTGTTTGCTGGCGGGGGGGCATGTCTTGCTGGAGGATCCTCCTGGTATGGGTAAAACAACCTTGGCGCATGCATTGGCCATGGCAGCCGGATTGAGCTTTCGTCGGCTTCAGTGTACCAGTGACCTCTTGCCTGCCGATGTCACGGGTTATAGTCGCTTTCGTCAGGATACTCAGAAGTTCGAGTTTTTGCCGGGTCCGGTGTTTACCCAGGTTCTGCTTGCGGACGAGTTGAATCGTGCCTCTCCAAAAACGCAAAGTGCGCTGCTTGAAGCTATGGAAGAAGGACAGGTCAGCCTTGACGGAATCAGTTATCGGTTGCCCGAGCCTTTTTGGGTCATTGCAACCCAAAACCCCCAAACTCAGACTGGAACCTATGCCTTACCCGAATCCCAACTCGATCGGTTTATGATGCGCCTGCAACTGGGCTATCCTGATCCGCGCGCCGAAAGAGCGCTTTTGCTCGGATCGGCACAACGTCGAATGATGCTCGATGAGCCCTTGTGCACCTTGCAGGATCTTGAGGTGTGGCGAAAGGAAGTCATGCAGGTCCATACCAGTGATGCGCTGATGGACTATTTGCTGGCTTTGCTGCGGGCCAGCCGCACTCTGCCAGAGTTCAGGCATGGATTGTCCCCCCGTGCTGGTCAGGCCTTACGAGCTTCGGCACAGGCCAAAGCTTGGCTGTCTGGTCGTGATCATGTCTTGCCTGATGATGTTCAGCAGATATTGGCTTCAGTGGTCAATCATCGTTTGCCGGCCGTGGAGTCAGCGGCTCGTCTTTTGTCCAGTATCGTTCCCGTGCTGCCATGAAAGCATTCTGGCAGCGTCGCTGGCGGATCTGGATGGATCGTCGTCTGGCTGCTGCTAAGGAAATTATTCTTGATCAGCGCCGGATCTTTATTATACCGACCCGTCAAGGTATGCTTTTTGCTCTTGTTCTTGCTGCGCTTTTTGTGGGTGGTATCAACTTTGCCAACAACCTCATGCTCGGGCTGACATTCTGGTTGGGCAGTCTTTATGTCATCCTGATCGTGCATACCTATCGTAATCTGGCAGGCATCCGGTTGCGTGCTGAGCGCCCCGAGCCTGCTGAGCAGGGCGGGCAAGTTGGTTGGACCTGTATCATCGAGGATGTTACAGGGCGCCCCCATCATGCTGTATGGCTGGGAGATGGTCAAAATTCTTGGATGGTCGATCTGCCGATCCGGTCGTTAGAAGCCATTCAGTTGCACCTATGCCCGCCTCGTCGCGGTTTGGTCCAGCCTGGCCGATTGCGCGTGTACAGCGATTGGCCTTTGGGATTGGTACAGGCATGGAGTTGGGTACGGCTGGATGTGCGTATTCCTGTATGGCCTCGTCCGCTGCATGGAGTGCATGAACCGCGTTTGATGCCCGCACATCAAGATGGCTCAACACAGCGACAACGATCTGGGACTGATGATTTTCAAGGGCTTGCCATCTGGCGTGAGGGCGAATCCCTCAGCCAGGTTGCCTGGAAACAGCTTGCTCGTAGCGGGCAGTGGTTGCGCCAGGAACGGGTTGAACCGACTGATGCGGGTGTCACACAGATCTGTTTTGACGAGGATCCAGATCCAGATCAGGAACGGGTACTGGCCAGGATGTGTGACCAGGTATTGAAGGCGACAGGAATCTTTGTGCTCGAACTGCCCGGGTTGTGCCTTGGTCCTGCCAAGGGGGAAGATCATCAGCATCGTTGTCTGCTTGCGCTGGCAAACTGGCGGGCACCGCTCTATCGTATGCCGGATTAAGTCTGAGTGTGGGTCATATCCATGCAGAAAAATTCTGCCAGCAGTTTTTGTGTTGCAGGATTGATCCGGCAACGCAAAAATTTGCCATCACGTTCAACCAGAATCAGGCCAGCCTGTACCAGTTCCTTGGTATGGTGGGATACCGTGGGCGCACCAATATCTAAACGATCAATCAATTCAGATACACCACAGCTTTTCAGGGCGGTTTCCTGGTGTCGCAGGACTTCCAAATAGATGGCTAGCCGGTTTGGGTGGGCCAAGGCTTTGAAAATGCGGGCCAGATATTCGGCTTCGTCAGCCTTTGGAAGCATGGCTGAAGTACAAAACATGGAGCATGCTCCTGTCCTTTGGGGTCGTGTCATGATTATATCATGGACGATGTGTTTGTGAGGAAAATTGATTGATAGTTTGACAAGTATCGAATTGTTGAGTATCTTGGTCTTCATCAATGAAGCAGGAGGATCGAATGAACGTGCTGGATCAACCGCTGGTTTTGCCGAATGGCGCCATAATTCCGAATCGTCTGGCCAAATCAGCCATGAGCGAGGCGCTGGGAACTTATGATAATCGGGTTACGGAATATCTTCCCAGGTTGTATGCCCGCTGGTCAGCCGGTGGAACCGGATTACTCATTACCGGGAATGTCATGGTAGACCGCAGAGCGCTCGGTGAACCCAATAATGTGGTTCTTGAGGATGAGCGGGATTTTCTGATGCTGCAGCGCTGGGCTAATGCTGCCAGTTCTCATGGTGCGGCCTGTTGGGTTCAACTCAACCATCCGGGTAAACAGGCACCCAAGGGGCTCAATAAAGAAACGGTGGCACCTTCGGCGATTGGTTTTGATGCGCATTTGCAAAAATTTTTCCAGGTACCCAGGGCTATGACTGAAGAAGAAATTGCTGAGGTCATCCATCGCTTTGCCCAGTCAGCCCTTCTGGTTAAAAAAGCCGGTTTTGCCGGGGTGCAAATCCACGGCGCGCATGGCTATCTGGTATCTCAATTTCTTTCCCCCAAGCACAATCAGCGTCAGGATCGTTATGGGGGAAGCGCAGAGAACAGACGTCGATTTGTGCTTGATGTTTATCAAGCTATCCGTAACGCCGTCGGACCTGAATTTCCTGTAGGTATCAAGCTCAATTCAGCGGATTTTCAGAAAGGTGGCTTTGCCGAGTCAGAATCACTCGAGGTGATTAAGGCACTGGCCGATGCTGGGATTGACCTTTTTGAAATATCGGGCGGGACTTATGAAACTCCAGTAATGTCCGTAGGTACCGGCAAAGAAGGCTCTGTCAAAGAGAGCACGCGGCGTCGTGAAGCCTATTTTCTTGAGTTCGCTGAAAAGGTACGTGCAGTTGTGGCTACGCCACTGATGGTTACTGGGGGATTTCGTAGCCGCGCCGGTATGGAAGAGGCGCTTAACCAGGGTGCTCTTGATCTCATTGGTTTGGCACGGCCACTGGCTGTTGATCCTGATTATTCACGCATCATACGGGAGGGGCGGCAACCTGCCCATCTTCCACCTGCCCGTGTTCGGACCGGGATTGCCATGATTGATCGTCTGGCTTTAATGGAGGTTGCCTGGTACACCCGGCAATTGCATCGTTTGGCCCATGGTAAAAGGGCACGTCCCGAGCATCCCTTGCTGGCTTTTGTAGCGATCGCGGTCAGCTCGGGCTGGAAAACCTGGAATACACGGCGCATGCGTGCCTGATGTGTACATGCCGTTCAGCGCTTAATAGGGTGTCACAAACAACAAAAAGGAGTACAGAATGAATCAACGTCGCGTCTTATTAACAGGGGCATCGAGTGGTATTGGCAAGGCACTGAGTGAACGCTTTGCACGAGAGGGCTATCATCTTGTTCTGGTTGCACGCCGGGAAAGTGCATTGAATGCATTGGCAGAAACCTTACGCGTAGCCCACCAGATTCAGGTGGATGTTGTCAGTCAGGACCTGGCAGAGCCGGGTGCGGCCCAAAAACTGGTGAAGACACTAGCACAAAAGGGTCTTGAAATTGACGTGCTGGTCAATAATGCTGGATTTGGCCTTAATGGCGGGTTTGCTGATTTGCCTCTTGAACAGTGGAACTCTATGGTCCAACTGAATGTGACCACGTTGATGGAACTGACCCATTTGCTGCTCAAGGGCATGCGACAACGTGGATTTGGACGAATTCTGAATGTTGCTTCCGTGGTGAGTTTTATGCCTTGTCCCAATTTTGCGATTTATGCCGCATCCAAGGCTTTTGTGCTTTCGTTCTCTCAGGCACTGCATCACGAATTACGTCAGGAAAATATCCGGGTAACCGCACTGTGTCCAGGAGCTACAGCCACCGAGTTCCATGAAGTGGCAGGCAATCATGGCACATTAATTACCCGCTGGATGGATACCCCGGAACAAGTGGCCGATGAAGCATATCGGGCGCTGATGCGCGAACGCAGCATGGTGATCAGCGGCTGGATCAATAAGCCCCTGCCGTTTTTCCTGCGTTTGAGCCCACGATCATGGGTGCTTCGGATTGCGGAGGGTATGGCGCGGCATGCCTGAATCCAGGGTTGGTCTGATCGATAGTCATTGTCATCTGGATGCCTTTGTGACCGAGGCAGAACAAGATGCAGTGGTCGATCGGGCCGTGTCTGCGGGTGTGACGGGTGCGGTCATCCCGGGTTGGCATCGTTGTCAACGGGATGTTCAGGAACACATGATCCAACGTATTCAGTTGCACCATAAAGGACCATTCGCTCTGGTTGCTGCGATTGGCATTCATCCCGGATATCTGGCGGAACATGACGATGCTGATTTGGAGTGGATTGAGCAATGTTTGCTCGCTGATACTCGGCAGTCGTCGATCGCTGTGGGTGAGATTGGTCTTGATCGCTATCATGCATCCTTCAGGGAACCTGCCTATTGGTCGCGTCAGTTGCATTTTTTTCGGGAACAACTGAAATTGGCTGCCCGCCATGAGCGGCCAGTACTGGTGCATGTGCGGCACTGTTATCCGGAATTAGTCCGGATGCTGGATCAGTTTCGGCCTTCTCAGGGTGTTGTTGTTCATGCCTTCAATGGGCGTGAGCGGGATGCGACTGCCCTGCTGGCCATGGGCTGCAAGCTGGGTATCGGGGGGTTGCTTTTACAACCCAGTGCGCATCGTTTGCGGGCGCTGATCAGGACCATGCCCATCGATAGTTGGGTGCTGGAGACCGATGCACCGGACATGTTGTCGTACCAAGCCCGACAACAGGGCTATCAGCGCAATGAGCCGGCCCTGTTGCTTGCCACAGCCCAGGAAATGGCTCATGTGCTGGGGTGCACCCTTGAGGACATCGCTGTACAGAACCGGATCAACATTCAGGCGGTATTGGGTTGGCCTTAAGGCGATCATTCCGTTGCAATGGTCGGAAGGATAAAATACCGGTGCGCTGGCCAGTCTCAACTATACTGCTCTGTGAACGCGTGTAGCATTGTTGTAAAGTGAGGCAATTTTGCACCTTCTACCGGGTGGGTTGACGTTGACTTGCTTCCTGAGGGAGTGTTGAATAGCGGCTCTTAGGGAAGATGAAATAAAATAAAGAGAAATGCTGGCGATCGTATTTGGTGTTTTCCTCATGTTCTATGGCGTCAGCCATGTGACCAACGTTCAGGATGTCCAGCCTGGGACGGTGTACGTCACTCATATTCTTGATTCCCGTGCCGATAGTTATCAAACTTTTGTTGATCGCCCCATTGTCGTAAAGCCTCTTTCCGAGACGGCGTTCAAGGGTATTGTCCATCAGGCTTTTGACTATAGTTGTGGATCAGCCTCACTGACAACCCTTATGAATGGTTATCTGGGGCGCAATTTTGATGAACGCCAGATCATGCAGGGCTTGCTCAAATTTGGTGAAACCCAGCGCATCATCAAACGTCGAGGTTTTTCTCTGCTGGACATGAAACGATTGGTCAGTGCCTTGGGATACAAAAGTGGTGGTTATCGGGGTACTTTTGATGATCTTAGGACCCTTAATCAACCCGCTTTGGTTCCCATTCACTATTCGGGATTCAAACATTTTGTGGTGGTCAAGAAAGTCGAAAATCAGCGGGTGTTTATTGCGGATCCGGCACTGGGTAATTTGAGCTTTCCTCAGGCCCGGTTCAAGCTGGTCTGGGATGGCAATGTCATGTTTCTGGTTTTTGCCAATGGCAAGCCTGTGAACAAATTGCAGGTATCGGATGAGGATATGCGTTATTTCACTGATGAACAAGTTAACCTTATTGCCCTGCAACAGGTCTATGAAAATGAATTTCCGGTTGAGAGCATGGAGCATAATGCTGATAAGGCGGCTTCCACGCATCTGGTACTTGATGTGGGGAGTAGTCAACCGCTCGGTGGGGCACCGACAACGGGTACACCCATTCTGGTGCCGACACGGACTTTTTTTCGGGCACGTTAGTTTTTGGCGCATTGGGAAGTCCCGTCAGGGATGAATAAAACATGGGGTCTAGGACGAGACAAATGAGCAAGCTGTTGGGTCGATCAATTCTTTGTATGGCGTGTCTGACGATTGGGCTGGCATGGTCGGACACGACTTCTGCTCCAGCAGGTGCGACTTCTTCGGCAACTGATGGCAGTGCAGGTGCGCAAAATGCCAGTTCAACCACTCAGGGCAGTAGTGCGTCTGCTGCGCCAGCAACAGGCAGTTCTGCTGCAGCGGCTGCGTTGAAACAGCAGGCCAGTGATGCTTCTTCTGAAAAAAATCTGGCCCAGGTTTTTGACTCCAGCCAGCCAAGTTATTCGTTGTTACGCAAAGGCTCAGCAACTTTTTACTACACTTTTGATTATACCTATTTTTACAATGCCGCCATCGATATTGCGTTAACCCCCAATTCCTCTTCCATCTCCCGGTTTCGTATCGAGGAAGATGCCCAAGATACCGTCACCAATACGCTTTCTCTTGACTATGGAGTGTGGGACAACCTGACTTTTAATGTCGCTGCTCCTTTTGTGGCCAAGTATGACACCACCAATAACCTGACCACGATGTCGCTCGGCGATGTGGCGTTTTCGGCACGTTGGCAACCAGTTCCCGAAGAGCTTGGTTCCATGTCGACAACCCTGTTTGGTGTGTTTTCTACTGCTTCGGGCGTAAGTCCCTATA
>JAJZUM010000059.1 GCA_021848605.1 Pseudomonadota bacterium
CGGCAGAGCACGCAAGAAAATCAGCGGCAAAAGCCAAGCCAAACCCAAAAACGTCCGCTTGACCCCCTGCTGGCGCAAGGCTGGTTCGGAACTCGCCTAGCAAGGGGAATGCGCAGACAAGTGTTCAGTAATACACAATGGGATGAACACTTCCATGTTTGTTCCTGAAACCTGTCGTTCAAAATTTCTTTGACTGAACCATGTAGCCATCGTTCTCTTGCAGATTGCAGTTGTTTCGCTACTCCTGCATCGATGCACGGTATAACCTGTAACTGACTGAGCTACAGGTGTTGAACAGTCAGCCCTAGCTAAAATCTTTGTAGGCCAAGTGAGGTCTTGAGCTGAATCATGCCCGACATCAACTGAACTGTGCAATGCGCCATATCGCCGCTGCCTGCGTTGCCATCCAGTTTTGACGCGCAGCAATGCGATCAGGTGTCCAATCAATATTCTCATCGCCAAGCTTTTTAGTTATTGCAAAACCACTTTGCCGATATGTCTCCCTCTTCTGGTGGTATTCACTATTGCCCAGATCTCGATTTGAACCTGTCTGTAGTAAAGTCATATTGCCAAGGCGATATACAAGCGCCTCTGCGTCGTCGTTGCCAATACCACCCCAGTTATCCGGGGCATTCTGCGGCAAGATATGCTCGATATTGAAAGCATCGCTGGCGAAGTCGTGAACCTGCTGTGATATGTGTTTTTCGATAGAGCAAAGGATAAAACGAACCACGCGGTTGTTTCGAGAATCCGTGGTACGGATGATCTTTTCTGCGAAAGTGGTTTTGAATAAAGCGTCATCGAGGTAAATGCTGCGTAATTGTTGTAGCATAGGCCCCAGACTAATCAGCTCCCTCTTCGCAACACGCTCCGCGACTTCATTGTACTTCCGCTCTTGTTCAGCAGTGCTTTGGGAGCCGATGACGTTGAAACGCATTGAGATCACGACAGTAGCGCGCAGTAGCCCCGTAAAGTCAGGCGCATCGAAGATTCTCTTGGCTGCTAGCAACAAAGGAAACGGTTGCCGCACCCGGAAAGTTTTCAGTACTCCAACAAGCTGTTTATCTTCCTGCGACCACTCGGATGGCTCCGGCGAAGACAAGGCCAGGTAAGTATCGAGATCTTCTTCCATATCGCGCAGTAACTGAAACACAGCCTCTGCTGCGGTGATTTGGGCGCGAATCGTTTTGAATAAATCAGCCTGTCGCGCAAAACTGCGACGGCTGTTCCAATGAACACGCAGAAAGTCCGGGAAATTTTCCGATTGTAGCCGACCAACGATAGCCTCCCAGCGGTCTTCAAGGTTACGCAATTCATGATCGTTCTCATTTCCTCGATCGAGCACCGAAAAAAGATAATTTTTAAGCAAATCAGTTGCAGACAGCCTCACTCCACGGGCATTGAGAGTCTCAAAAACTTTATAGGCGTTGAGTTCGTCGGTCACGGTGATTACGGTGAAGAACAATCTGTCACTAATATCTTCCATAAGTTTCGCAAGCCGCATTCCTTCATCGCCCGTATTAGCCCTGAGGTACCCCGCAACGCGCTTGTCGAACCACTCAAAAGCCTTGCGCAACAGATGTTCGGAAGCGCGAAATCCTCTCTGCGGAAGGTGTCCGAGCGGCACTAAGTAGGTCTGAAAATAGTTATTGTTGTTGCGATTGAGCGTCAGCTTAGGACGAGCAACCAGCGTTACAGGATCTAGGTAGCCAACATAGATTTGCCGAATCTGATCCATGCGGCGTTTATTGGACTCAGCGTCAATATCTGTATCGATCAGATGTTGTAAATTCTTGAGAATGGCGAGAACGATGAGGCTGATAGTCGTCAATCTCTGTTGACCATCAATAACATCGAAGGTCTTGTCATCATTAGATTGCAAGACCAGGTATCCCATATAATGGGCAGTCTCACTATCGGTATTGAGTGTACTAAGAAGATCCATCCACAGGTCTTCCCATTCTTCGTTCGTCCAACTGTAGTCGCGTTGGAACCGTGGGATTCGATATGTTAGCCCGTTTCCAATAAGTTTCCTGAACGTATTATTCTCAGTTTTGAAGTTTGTTGCTGCCATAAATTTCACCTATCCGCATTCGGCTCATTCGCCCAGAGGAAAACACTTGGCGATCAAGACGGCCAGGATCAAGAATCTGTTCTTCAAGCACGTTTGATTTTGCGCACAGCATTCATTGCATGTTTCAAAGCAGCATTGGGCTGGAACGCCCCATTGAGCGCTTGGGTAAACATTTCAAAATCCAAATCGGTCATCGTGATGCGGGATTCCCTCTCCAACAGTTCTCGAGCCTTTTCTTTAGCGGCTGTGCGCACGAAGGCTGCCATTGTGGTACCCATGATGGCGGCCGCACGAGAGACCACTTCTTTGTCTGCCGCATCCATCGTTAAATCAAATTGGGCAATAACAGCCATAACTGTTTTCCTTCATATAATGATGATACGGTAAATTACCGTAAGATGAATATGCAACTGTTTATCATATGACATGAGATCCTCCCCTATCCTCAGTCTACGACTGCAATTCTAAGCGCAATCCCCTTAAACCATGTCTATGGAACGATATGGTTTAATAATAAGTCATGAAATCCTCAGAACTAAGCTTATGTCTCAAAATTTCGGTTTCGCTATTGATCAAGAGCAGCTTTTTGCCCTGCCGGAATTTGACCAAGCTGATCGGCAGCAGCTTTTGCCTTTTGCAAATCCTGTTGCGCAGCTTTTTCGGATGCTGCATAGGCAGCCACAGGGTCCGAGGTCATTCGGTTCTGATTTTTGCTCTGTGAGGCATGATGCATCGCGGCATAAACCAGGGCCAAGGTCAACAACACCCCACCTGCCAGGATCATTTTGATGTTCATAATAGCCATACTCCTCTAAACTCATTGCGATACAATGACAATCTGTGTCTCTATTTGGACAGTGCCTGACATGATCCCTGAAATCAAGGTTCTCAGCGTATCTTCCCTGAACGCATTGGCTCGAGAACTCCTAGAAGATCATTTTCCTTCCATTATGGTCGAAGGAGAAGTATCCAATCTTCTGCGTGCATCTTCAGGACACATTTATTTCACCCTCAAGGATGAACGTTCAGTCATCCGTGCTGTCATGTTCCGAGGCAATCAGCAAGGATGCAAGGTTCGTTGGGCAGATGGTCTCAAGGTTCGTTTGCGAGCCCGACTGACTCTTTATGGCCCACGTGGAGACCTGCAGCTTCAAGTGCAAACTGCCGAACTTGCAGGATTGGGTGATCTACAGGCTGCTTTTTTGCGTCTTAAAGAAAAGCTGGAGCAGGAAGGACTGTTTAGCAATAAAAGACCTTTGCCAATGTTGTGTAACCACCTTGCGGTCTTGACCTCTCCTCAAGGTGCCGTGATTCACGATATTCTTCAGGTTTTAAATCGACGCTTTCCGGCATTGCCCATCACCCTGATTCCCGTAGCTGTACAAGGAACCGATGCAGCCGATCAGATGATCAAAGCTCTGGCCTCGGCTGCAACGCTTCCTGAAATTGATCTGGTCCTTATTGCCCGAGGTGGCGGCTCCCTTGAGGATCTTTGGTGTTTCAATGATGAAAAGCTGGTCCGGGCCATTCGGAACTGTCCTATTCCGGTTTTGTCTGCGGTTGGCCATGAAACGGACTTCAGCCTTTGTGATTTTGCAGCTGACTTGCGCGCTCCAACACCCTCTGCCGCTGCGGAAATCATCAGTGAACCCGCACAGCGGTTCAGGCAGGAACTTGCTAATCTTGAACACAGGTTGCAACGAACCCGACGTAACTGGCAAGATCTGCCCCTGGTGGTCGATCGTAGAGAACAGGAACTTTATCGCGCCATTCATCAGCTCTTGGCCCGTCAGCAACAACAGCTGGTCCATGCGACTCGAACACTGAAATGGGGAACGCTTTCATCCTTGCGGTCTCCTTTGCGCCAACAGTTGGCTTTTCTTGCCACCCATCTTGCACGCACAATGAGTCACCGCATGGAACAGAATAAGCAGTACGTGGCCATCCTTGAAAACCGCTGTTCTAACCCTGTTACGATTCAACGAATACTGCTCAGACACCAAAATCGGGTTCACGACAGCCATAGCCGACTGGAACGCACCCACCCCATAAATCGTCTGGAACAGAACCGTCTCCACTTCAGGCAAACCATGGAAAGGCTGCACCAAAAAAATCCAGTGCTCCATTTTTCATCAAAACAACAAAAAATCACTGATGTTCAGCAGAGCATGAACCGAATACTGCGATTATCGATCAGCATGAAGCAACAACAATTGCATCATCTTGGCTTGCGTGCCCATCATCATAGCCCTATGGCAACCTTGGAACGTGGTTACAGTATTCTTATGAACGACAATGGAATTATTCGTTCGGTCCACGAACTGAACGCGGGGGCGAACATTCAGGCACGGCTAAAGGATGGCGATCTGAAGCTTCAAGTACGTGAAGTCATACCAAAATCAAAATGACATAGCTACGTTGACACTACACGAATGATGATGCAGCAAAGACCAAGATTTTGTATGCTTCATCGAACGTATAAATCATGGAACTGTTGTGCACAACTTTAAACTTCGTCCCCGACTGTTGTTGGCCATGTTTTCGTTGCTCAGTGGAACATCTCATGCATTGATTCCCGATGCAGTCAACGGCGGCATTGTGGTGATTCCTCTGCCCGATGCCCCAACCCGACCGGAGGTTTTTTACCATCAGCATCCCGTGCTGGTAACCGGTGAAGGACAACACTGGCAAGCAGTCGTTGGCATTGATCTTGATCAGAAAGCTGGTACCGATCACATCCAAATCGGTCCATCCGGTCCTCTTATTGCGTTTACCATCCGCCAAGCCCAATACCCGGTACAGCAGATTCATCTCAGCAATACCCACCAGGTCGATCCGGATCCAGAGGAATTGACACGCATTCATGCTGAGCTGCAAGAAGAGCGACGCGATTTTGCTGTTTTTGATGGGACACTCGCTGATCATGCCCTTGAGATGACAAAGCTTCCCGTTCCAGCACATCATGTGCAAAGTGCCTTTGGCCTACAGCGCTATTTTAACGGTGAACGCCGAGCTTCCCATTCCGGCATCGATTTACAGGCTACCGAAGGCACACCGATTCATGTGCCTGTTGGTGGTAGGGTACTGTTGGCAAAAAACCTGTTTTTTAACGGCAATACCGTCATGATTGATGAAGGTCAAGGCGTCGTCAGCATGTACTGCCATCTAAGTAAAATCGATGTCAAACCCGGCGACCAAGTTAAGGCCGAACAAATCATTGGATTGGTTGGACACACGGGCCGCGCTACCGGCCCCCATCTGCACTGGTCCATCAGCCTCAATGGCGTGCGCATCAATCCACGCCTATTGCTCAGTCATGAGGCCAATGCAGAACTGGATGGTTCCATACTGGCTGAACCGGCTCATTGAAAGCCAACAACAAACTGGATCCAGCCCGCCACAAAACCAAAAATTCCCCCCAGAACAATAATAATCCACTCATCTTCCTGAAACGCTGGGCGCAACAAATCCTGAAATTCAGCGGGAGTCATCGCCTTCATACGTACGGAAAATATTCGGGCAATGACTTGAGCCCGTTCCTTATTAAACTGGGGATCCTGTAAAGGCTCAAGAGATTTTTGGGTTGCCTTTTCAACAACCGTTCGTTTGAGATCGGCATAACCCTGTGGTCCAACCGTTAACTGAATGGCTGTGCGTACCACACCCGTTTCCAGCAAAGGTGCCAAATGACGCTTGACCATGGCACGGGTACGATCAGCTCTTTTACCTGTCATCACTTCAGTCATGATATGACGAATCGTCATCATTTCTTCGGTTGATAACTGCGAGAATTTCTCAGCGACTTCATTCTGGCGTTTCAAAAACACCCCTTGAATCTTCCATGGGCCGACATAAACCGGGTTAAGTGGCCGAAACACCATGTTGATGGCGACCCAATTGGTCAAATAGCCAAGCGCAGCACCATAAAGAGGCAAGCCCCAACGATAAGGCCAAAAACTCCAGAGAACCATCTGGATGATTCCAAAAATAAAACCAATCCACATCGACGAATTGACGACAAAGGCAATTTCATGGTTGCCAACTTCCTGAAAAGTACGAACCATAAGACCCTTGTCCGCCTCGAGCCGGGTCACAACCATATGCTTGAGGTCCATCAGATCCTCAATGTTTTCACTCATATCCTTGACCAGATGATCCATCACTTCAGGCAATTGCCGGCGTACCCGGGCATAAACCCGTTTCTTGATGGCGTTGGGCAAGTTTTCCCACAATACATGATTTTTGTCATTCATGATTTCGTCGATGAAGTTCTCGACATCATTCAACATGACATTACTGATATGCTTAGCAATCAGTTCAGGCTCCATCTCGCGAAAAACTTCATCAAGCGTCCCAAGTTTCGCCAGGGTATTGTCCACAGTTATCGCTGCCATCTTGCCGGCCTTGCGGGGCACAATCCCCTGCCAGCCAAGCCATGGTTTCCAGATCCCAACAAACTCAAGAGGATAAAACACCATCTTCATCGCAAACCAGACGTGTACCCAAGTAACAATCGCAGCCACGAAAGGAATACTGATAAATGCCCAGAATTCATGCTGATGGCTGAGATAGAGACGGTGACCTACTGCAAGAAGGCTATCCAACATAATATACCAACTAAAAGCACTGAACCAACACAGCGGGATGACATCCCGCACCCTAAGGACTTGAACCATGAGTTTAGTTCAAGCCAGCATCCCTGACGGGGTTTTATTCCAAAAACTTCCCAAACCAAAACCAACTCAGCGACCTTTGACAAACTGCAGCAAACGACGTTTCTTTTTGATTTGTCGGGCCGTCAAAATCTGTGGTTTATCCTTAAATGGATTATCACCGGTCCGAAATTCAAATTTGAGTGGTGTTCCCTCCAGACGAAAAACCTTGCGAAAAAGATTTTCCAGATAACGCCTGTACGCATGAGGCGTCTGATCGGTCTGGTTGCCATGGATCACAAACGTTGGAGGAAATGTTCCCCCCATGTGCCCGTAACGAAATTTAATGCGATGTCCACGTACTAAAGGTGGCTGATGTGCCTGTACAGCCTCCTCGAGCAAACGGGTGATTTCTGCCGCAGTCGCCCGACATGCCGCAGAATCATAGGCCTTATGAACCGACGGATAGAGTTCGCCAACACCCGTGCCATGGCGAGCCGAAATCATGTGAATACGAATATACCGGGCAAAATCAAGTCGTCGATCAAGTTCCTGACGAACAATACCCCGATCATACTCACTCATCCCGTCCCATTTATTCACAGCAATCACCACAGCACGCCCTGCATCAAGGGCATAACCCAAAAGATGCAGATCCTGATCGACCAGGCCTTCGCGGGCGTCGATGACCAGGATAATGACCTGGGCGTCCTTGATCGCTTGTAAGGTTTTAACGATAGAAAACTTCTCTACCGTTTCATCAACCCGCCCACGGCGTCGTACACCCGCGGTATCAATCAGGGTGTAGGGTTTGCCATGACGTTCAAAAGGAATCACAATGCTGTCACGGGTTGTCCCGGGTGCATCAAATACAACAACGCGGTCCTCGCCAAGCATGCGGTTAACCAGTGTCGATTTGCCAACATTGGGGCGGCCGACCACGGCCATGCAGATACCTCGATTGGGTTGCTCGGCTTGCGCTTCATCCAGTTCAACCGGCCAGTCGAGCAAGGTTGCACTGATCAGTGCGAGGATGCCACGACCATGACTGGCCGCAATTCCATGCATCGCTGTAAAACCTAAACGAAAAAAATCTGAAAGCGCTGTTGCTTCATCCAGACCATCAATCTTGTTGACAACAAGCACAACTTTTTTGTGATTGCGACGAAGTTCATCGGCAATGCCAAGATCTGCTGGGGTCAGGCCAGCACGAGCATCCACCATAAAGAAGATGATATCCGCTTCTTCAATGGCTTGCCGTGACTGCTCAGCCATATGAACTTCAACACCCTCTTCACCCTCTCCTAAGCCACCCGTATCAATCACAATAAAGCTGCGGTCTTCAATCCGGGCATCACCATACTGCCGATCCCGGGTCAAACCCGGCATATCAGCGACAAGGGCATTACGAGAACGGGTCAACTGGTTGAACAAAGTTGACTTTCCGACATTCGGCCTTCCAACCAGAGCGATCACTGGCCGCATATCATACCTTCTTCATGTTCATTCGAAAGGCAACCACACGCCCCCGCTGGCTTTGGGCATACACAATCCCATCATAGCCCTGTAACGGTGCGACAAAACCGCCACTGCGGTAAAAATGGATTCGTCCTAACCAATGCCCATCATCAACAGACATGACATGAATCCAGCCATCAAAGTCGCCAACCAGCAGCATGTTATTGACCAGCAGAGGAGCCGTGATATGTCGTCCCAATAGTCCAGTCTGTTTCCAGCCCGGCTTACCGGAAATAACATCAAAGGTTTCCAGGGTACTGTCTTCATCTGAGACATAAACACTGCCCAATCCCACGGTCAAGCCCTGCCAGGAAGAAGCATGACTGTCCCAGCGATGTTTACCCGTATCCGGGTCAATGGACGCCACGCCCCCATGATAACTGGCCACATAAAGTGAATCGGCATCGGCTGCCATTTGTCCATCGACATCATTCATGCGTTCAATTTCAGTCTGTCCTTGTGCATCCACGACACGGCTATCCCATTGAGGGGTGCCCGTTATCGCATCGAAAGACAAAACCCGGCCGGACCCGGTACCCAAAACGATACTTCCGTTCAGAAGAAACGGAGTTGCCATACCCTGCAGGCTTAAAGCGGGTACATTGCTCTGTGCGGTCCATATTTTTTTGCCATCGGTGAGCGACAAGGCATAAAGCCTGCCGTCATTGACGGCAACATAGACTGCCGAACTGCCAAGTGCAGGCAAGCTGACCGGTGTACTGGGCAAATCAACCGACCAGGCCAGATGACCATCCTTAAGTCGATAAGCCATCAGCCTTCCATTTGTACATCCCACGACTGCAATACCGTAGCCAGCGACAACACCAACCTGAATGGATGCTGGTGCCTTAACTTTCCAAAGACGATGTCCGGTTGTTCGGTCATGCGCTTCAATGATGCCATTCTCGGCTGCTGCCACCAGCATGGGCCCGGTAATTCCAGGACGCAACAATTCAAAACGTCCTCCCGAACCATTGCCAACTCGAAACGACCAGAGTTTGTGTATCTGAATCGCTGAATGGGCAATCTTGGGCAGTGGATTTGCCTTGATTTCAGTGGGTTTGTCTGAACTACAGCCCGCTATAACCAACACAAACCCACCAATGGCCAATGTTCTGCACAGGGTACGCCATTTCCTCACGAGGCTGGTGCTCCTTGTGGTGCCACCGATGTGGTCTTTTGCAGTGGAGCAATGCCAAGATCAGCCATTTTCAGATTAAGCAAAGGACGTGGAGGCAACTTGTCACGCAGCAGTGCCTGATCAGCTGCCTGATAAGCGGCCCGAGCAAGTTCAGGCTGATGATTGGCGAGGTCTGCATCACCCTCAAGTTCTTTTTTGCTGGCATCATAGGCTGCATCCTTGATTTGTTGCAGATCCCGCAGTGCCTGCGCCGGTTGACCCGCGGCAATATCCACAGCCGCCATACGCAACTGCGTTAATTGAGCAATCTGTGACTCGGGATTATGATCAAGCACATGTTGCAACTGGTGTCTGGCTTCCTGGTAATCCTGATGATCAACAGCAACCCGCGCCAAAAGCCAACGCGTCAAATCAGCATAACCACTGGCAGAATCCATCTGAATCAGTCGTTCAGCATCAGCATGAAGAGCGGTATTCTCGGTGGACGTCTTGTCCGAAGCGCTGGCTGCCTGCAAGTGCTGGTAATCGATCATCACACGCTGAAAAGCCGAGGAAAGCTCTTCGCGATGATGACGTTGATGAACCTGCCAGTAACGCCATCCCGCAAAGCCTGCCGAAATGACCAAAGCTACCGTCAGGATGAGATTGCCCCAGTCATCCCAAAAATCTTTGAGGGCAGCAATTTGTTCTTCTTCAGAAAGATGACTCACTCCATATACTCCTTATTTTTTAATCCAATGTTGGTGTAGCCAATCCAGCACGTCATCCTGCTGAATGGTCTGTTGTTCAGCCACTTGTTCGGCTCCGGTGCGCAACCATTTGAGCGTCACTGAGCGGTTTCGTAACTCTTCTTCACCAAGCAGAAGAGCCAATTCAGCACCTGATCGGTCAGCACGCCGAAACTGGCTTTTGAAGCTTCCACCCTGAAGATGCACAAGAATGCGTACATTCGGCACGTTTGAGCGCAGTCGATGTGCCAGTCTCAACGCCTGTCGGGCAAAATTTTCTCCCTGCCCAAGAACAATCATATCCACTTCCTGGGTATCGGTCTCAGTCTGCTTTTGCTGCAGCATCAGGACCAGACGCTCCATGCCGAAGGCCATACCCACTGCGGGGGTGGAATCACCACCGAGCTGTTCGACAAGCCGGTCGTAGCGGCCACCCGCACATACCGTCCCCTGGGTTCCCAAGCTGTTTGTAACCCACTCGAAAACCGTATGATTATAATAATCAAGCCCACGTACCAGACGGTGGTTGAGCCGGTATGGAACGCCTGAATCATCAAGAACCTGCTGAATCTCATCCAGTTCCAGGCGTGATGCATGATCGAGAAAATCCAGCAAAACAGGGGCCTGTTGCAAGATCGCCTGAGTCGATTCAACTTTGGAATCAAGGATACGGAGAGGGTTCTCACGCAGTCGACGTTGCGAATCTTCATCCAGATCTGATTCATACTGTTCAAGATAAGCAACCAGCGCATTCCGGTAGGCACTTCGGCTCTCTGCCTGACCAAGGCTGTTTAATTCAAGCTGGACCTGACTGGAAAGGCCTAACTGTTCCCAGACTCTGGCACTCAGCAGGATCAGTTCCGCATCGACATAAGGACCAGAAATTCCGAATGATTCCAGTCCAAACTGATGAAATTGACGGTAACGCCCTTTTTGGGGACGCTCGTAACGAAACATCGGTCCCTGGTAGAACAAACGTGGTTGCTGATGTCTCAGAAGATTATGTTCGATCGCTGCCCGAACACATCCGGCCGTGCCTTCGGGGCGCAATGCAAGCAGGTCACCGCTTCGATCGGCAAAGGTATACATTTCCTTTTCAACGATATCGGTCACTTCACCAATGGCGCGAGCGTACAACCGGGTCTCTTCAACCATGGGCAGACGTATTTCCGCATAGCCATGTGCCGCTGCTGTTGCCCGCAACACCTGCTCCAGCTTTTGCCACAGAGGTGTCTGGTCAGGCAGAAGATCATTCATGCCTCGTATGGCTCGAATCATGTCACTCATACTGAATCACTTCGCACAATCATACGTTCAGCCGCTTCACGACGTGCGACCAGACGAGCACGGACCTGACGTTCAATTTCATCAACAACTTCAGCCGTTTGAACCAGGTGACTCTTCTGTCCATCAATATAGATCAGGCTGCGTGGCGATGCACCGCACAATCCAATATCCGCTTCCTTAGCTTCACCCGGACCATTCACCTTACAGCCAATAACCGCAACATTCATAGGGTCACGCACATCGGAAAGACGTTCTTCAAGAGCGTTCATCACCTTGATGACATCAAACTCCTGTCGCGAGCAACTCGGACAAGCAATAAAATTGATACCCAGCGACCGTAATTGCAATGACTTGAGCAGGTCAAATCCAACCCGTACTTCATCTTCAGGAGGTGCAGCCAAAGAAATACGAACCGTATCACCAATGCCATCCAACAGGAGTGCCCCCAGTGCCACAGCCGACTTGACCGTTCCTGCCCGAAAACTGCCCGCTTCGGTCACTCCGAGATGCAGGGGTTGTTCAATCTGACGTGCTAACAAACGATAAGCATCCAGGGTAAGAAAAACATTGGATGCTTTTACACTCACCTTGAACTCCTGAAAGTTCATGCGATCAAGCAAGTCAATATGGCGCATCGCAGATTCAACAAGCGCCGCACCCGTAGGTTCTCCGTATTTTTTCTGAAGATCTTTCTCCAGGGAACCGGCATTAACACCTATACGCATGGAAATACCCAAATCACGGGCACAATCCACAACCTCCCTGACTTTTTGATCACTGCCAATATTGCCCGGATTAATACGCAGACAATCGGCACCGGAGCGAGCAACCGCAAGGGCAATGGTATGATCAAAATGAATGTCGGCAATCAACGGCACTTCAACCTGCTGACGAATATGAGCAAAAGCAGCCGCCGCATCCATGCTGGGTACTGAAACACGAACCATATCAACACCAGCATCCACACAGCGTCGAATTTGAGCAACCGTGGCTGCTACATCACAGGTATCGGTATTGGTCATGGTTTGAACACTGATCGGCGCATCCCCGCCAACTTCAACACGCCCAACGCGAATCTTGCGACAGGAACGTCGTTTAATGACTGATTCTGAGGCATGCATCATGGTTTTAACTCAAAATCAGCGACATGATTATGAATAAAAGGGGACAAATCAACCGTTTTGCCATCCTGATCAATTTTGACATGTTCGGCATTACCGATTCTCAGATGCCAGGGTGCTGACCCAGACAAAGTGATCTGCTCGCCTGGCGCATGCATGCCAACAGCGACAACCTGCCCGGTTGCATCGGTGACCCTTAACCAGGCTGGCTGATCCAAACTCAAAGTGACCTGATGATCGTCGGCAAGCGTTGATGATGCCGGCTGAGGCGATATCGATGAAGCTGGAACATTCATAGATACGGTAACTGGAGCGTTAGAACTGATTGCAGCCTTGGATGTATCGGCTGGTGGTATCGCTTCATGCAAAACAGCTGGCTTGGGCACAATCACTTGCGGGGCAACCAAGTGACGACTCTCCTGAGCCAACCCGGCACCAGGATTGTAGGATTCCCGTGATGACCATAGAAATGCTCCTCCCACCATAACCACCACAACAAGCAACGATGCATAGGTTAAAACTTTCGAGCCATACCACCTTCGTGCTGGTTGAACCTTGCCCAAAATACGGACTGGATTTTCATCAGTCAACCCTGGGTCGTTGCTGCGCGTGTCGAGTGCCTGATCAAATTTGTTGACCACATCATTTTCATCAAGATGCAAAAGCCGTGCATAGGAACGCATGTATCCGCGTGCGAAGGCAACTCCAGGCAACAGATCATAGTGATCTTGTTCGATCGCTTCAATAAATCGAACGGAAAGATTAAGCTCCTGACCAACTTCCTTAATGGTCAAACCCCTAAGCTCACGGGCTCTACGAAGACGTTGGCCAGGAAGAAAATTGAGAAAGTCTTCCGTCTGATCCCGTGCAACAGGTGAAGGCGACAGGGGCGATTCGGACGTCTGCATCGTTCAATCCTCAGGGGTTGGACTGTGGTAATTGGCGACTGAGTTTCTGATATTCAAAAAATTCCTGACTTCGCGGGTACATATTCTGCAACGCCAGGGAAGTACTCGTCATCGCATCAATATCATGGCGGGCATGCGCAATTTTCCAACCCAGCAAAAGCCCACGGGCTGATTGAGGTTGTTGCCGAAGAAGACGAAGATACTGATTGTATCCCAGCTGAGCATGTTCAAGATCACCCTGATCAAAGAAAATCTTAGCAAGTTCCAGATTGGAAATCGGAAGGTTAGCGCTCAGACGCAGCGCATGAAAAAATGAATCCTTAGCTTGAACCATGTCATGGCGCCGTTCCTGACAGAGCCCAAGGTTCTCAAAAGCGGCAGCCCGGTTGGCGTACAGCGGATCCTGAGTCGACTGCTGAAATTGATTACAGGCGGCCTCGAAATTCTTTTGATGATATAAAAAGGTTCCATAATCATTATGATACTGCCCAGCGTTATCACCAGCCAACCGTATCGCTTTGCGAAAATTTACATCAGCATGTTCACTATCACCTTGAGCGGCAAGTGCCAGTCCAAGCCCATTGT